>CAKZKZ010000429.1 GCA_937124495.1 uncultured Dokdonia sp.
AGTGGCAATAGCATCTTTATCTCCTACAGACGTAAGTGATTTTAAGATGTATTATGCAATACAAATGTACTTTGCAAATGGCGGTGGTCCTTGTTATATTGTATCTGTAGGAGGATATACGGCTGTAGTTAGAGAAGAACTTAAAGCTGGTTTAGATACACTAAGAAAAGAAGATGAGCCTACATTATTAGTATTTCCAGATGCAGTTTCATTATCAACAGAAACTGAGGCACATACATTATATAATGATGCTTTGATACAATGTAGTGAATTACAAGATCGCTTTGTAATTATGGATACTGTGGCAGATACTGATGCTTCTGTAGGAACTTTCAGAACAGAGGTAGTTGGTGATTTAAAATATGGAGCAGTGTATTACCCTCATTTACAAACGATCTTAAATTATACTTATGATGAGTCTGCTGTTGATGTAGTAGTTGACGGAGCTACAGCTGTTAGTTTAGCATCATTAAATGATCCAAATTCAGGAAATACAAACTCAGGAGCATATAATGCTGCAAAAAATGAGATTGCTTCATCACTACGTGTTGTTTTAGCACCATCATCTACCATGGCAGGAGTGTATGCAAAAGTAGACAGTACGAGTGGGGTATGGAAGGCGCCAGCAAATGTAGGGTTAAACTATGTAGTGGCACCTACAGTAAAGATCTCTCACCAAGATCAAGAAACCTTAAATGTAGATACTACTGCTGGGAAATCAGTAAATGCGATCCGTACGTTTACAGGAAAAGGGACTTTAGTATGGGGAGCTAGAACATTAGACGGTAACAGTAACGAATGGCGTTATGTGTCGGTTCGTCGTTTCTTTAACATGGTGGAAGAGTCTGTAAAGAAAGCTTCAGAACGTTTTGTATTTGAATCTAACGATGCTAATACTTGGGTACGTGTACGTGCTATGATCGAGAATTTCTTAAACACACAATGGAGAGCAGGTGCATTAGCAGGGGCTTCACCAGAAGAGGCATATTTTGTACGTGTTGGACTAGGAGAAACTATGTCTGCACAAGATGTATTAGAAGGAAAAATGATTGTAGAGATTGGAATGGCAGCAGTGCGTCCAGCAGAATTTATCATCCTTCGTTTCTCTCACAAATTACAGGAATCGTAATATAATTTAGGAATGTAGAAAATAGAGGTGGCAATGTATGTTGCTGTTTGTTGGTGGATGAGTACGCTTTCGCGAAAGCAAAAAAAGATTCATTAAGAAGCGCTACTATTTTTATAACATCTAAGAGTAGAATAATTAAATAATAAAATTAAAATAGAAAATTATGAATGAATACCCATTAGTAAAGTTTTCCTTTCAAGTAGATTGGGGAGGAACTCAAATAGGATTTCAAGAGGTTTCTGGTCTAGATATAGAGACAGAAGTAATTGAATATCGTCAAGGGGCAAGTCCTGATTTTACAAAAATCAAGATGCCTGGTATGATCAAGTTCAGTAACATTACACTAAAACGAGGGTCGTTTAAAGGAGATAATGAGTACTTCGATTGGATTAATTCAATTCAATTGAATACTGTAGAGCGTAGAACATTGACCATCTCATTATTGGATGATAGTGGATCGCCAGCAATTACTTGGAAAGTAAATAAAGCATTCCCAATGAAGATTCAGTCTACAGACCTAAAAGCAGAAGGAAATGAAGTAGCCGTAGAGTCTATTGAGATTTGTCACGAAGGCTTAGTCATCGAAAATAACTAAGCCATGGCAGCAATATATCCACCAACTAGTTTCTCTTTTATAGTCAACGGGGTTTCTACTTTAGAAGGTATTGATTCTCAGTTTCAATCAGTAACAGGTCTTAGTACTGAGATTGGAACTGAAGAGTATGCCGAAGGTGGAGAGAACAGATTCTTACATCAACTTCCTAACCGTCCTAAGTATCCAAACTTAGTACTGAAAAGAGGATTGATTACAAACTCTGGCTTGATTAAATGGAGTAGAGATGCTATGGAGAAGTTTCAGTTTGAACCTAGAGACCTGATTATAACACTCAATGGAGGTTTAGAATCTACAGCGCCTTTAATGGTGTGGAATGTAATCGGTGCATATCCTGTTAAATGGGATGTCTCAGAATTCAATGCTGAAGAGAATAAATTGGCAATAGAAACGGTAGAGTTAAAATATAGATATTTTACAATACCTAGCGCTAGTTTTGGTCTGTAAGTGATCAAAAATAACACATAGGGCGCTGATTCATAGTAAGTAAATCAAAAACATTTTTTGAATAATACATGCAGATTCATGGTGAATTCCGTGACGCTGGTAGGGCGCGCTATGTGTTTAATTTTTGAAGATGTTGTTTTAAAAAGAGAAAAAGAACATAATTAAATAAAACAATATGCCAATAGAAATTAAAGAGTTACACATCAAAATTAATGTGGACGAGAATAATGCAGGGAGGTCCGGTGTAACAACTGTCGATCAAAATAATGTGAGACGATTGATACAAGAGAATGTAGAACAAATTATAAATACACAACACCGTAAAAAAGAAAGATAATGGGAGTATTTGACCAAGGGAAGATTGAAAAATTGACGATCGGAACGTATGAGAATTCTAGTTACAGAAAGAGAATAGAATTAGGAGTATTTACTGCTTTTCTAAACCCAGAAAGCTATGCTGTTTCTTATACAACGAAGTTAAATGGCGTACAAGCAATAGGAACTGATAAAGCCGTTCAGCAATATATAGCTTCTCCTTCAACAGATTTGAATTTAGAATTTCTTTTTGATGGAACAGGAGTTACAGAAGCAAATACGGGAAATGCATTGATCAATAGAATACGCAACAAAGCAAAATTTGCTAAAGAAAGTGTAGAAGATCAATTAGATAAATTTTATAAAGCAACTGGACAATATGCAGGCGATATTCATAAGCCATATAATGTCATTATTAACTGGGGTAATTTAGAATTTAAAGGCATACTTGCTGAGTTTTCTGTAAGCTATAAATTATTTGATAGTAGTGGTTTTCCATTACGAGCTGTAGGAAAGGCAAAGTTTAGTGAATCAATTAGTCCTGAACTAGCAGAAGCTACAGTTAAAAGTAATTCTCCAGATCTCACACATACAAGAATGGTAAAAGCAGGAGATACGTTGCCATTAATGACAGAACGTATCTATGGAGATGATAAATACTACTTAGAAGTAGCGAGAATCAACAATATCACAAGTTTTAGACAATTACAACCAGGGACAGAAATTTTCTTTCCACCGATTGAAAAAGTATCATAAATATGAACAATAGCGGATACATACAAACATCAAAAAATCCTGACTTAGTTACTTTTAAAGTACTCTCTGGAGGAACCGAACTACCTGGGAAATATGGTGTAGAAAGCATTGTGGTAGAAAAGGAAATTAATAGAATTCCTCATGCACAGATTGTTATTATAGATGGAAGCCCTTCAGATCAAGATTTTGAACTAAGTAATGAAGAGTTGCTCATACCAGGGAAGGAAATTGAAATTACAGCAGGGTATCATCTTGATGAAGAAACCATTTTTAAAGGGATTGTCATTAAGCATAATATCAAGGTTAGAGATAACGTGTCTTATCTCATCATTGAGTGCAAAGACGAAGCTGTAAAAATGACTGTTGGTAGGAAAAGTAAATACTTCTACGAAAGTACAGATAGTGATATCATTGAAGAATTGATAGGAAATCAAGGGTTGACAGCAGATGTAGAAGCTACTGCAAATGAACATCAAGAATTAGTGCAATACCGTGCTTGTGATTGGGATTTTATGGTGACAAGAGCACAAGCTAATGGAAAACTATGTTTTGTTGATGACGGTACTATAAAAGTTGCTGCACCAGAATTAGGAGATACTATAGAGACTGTCGTTTTTGGATCATCAATTCATGAGTTTGATGGAGAAATAGATGCTAGAGATCAGTTTGATAGTATTACATCCTACTCTTGGAGTTATACAGATCAAGAATTATTAGAATCAGAAGCACAAGATCCTGGACTATCTCTTAATGGAGATATAGCTTCAAGTGATTTAGCAAATGTGTTACAATTAGAGAACCTTGAATTAAGACATGGAGGTAATCTTTCTCAGGATGAATTACAAGATTGGAGTGATGCAAAAGCAGTATATCAACAATTAGCAAAAACCAGAGGGCGTGTAAAATTTCAAGGAATTCCAGCGGTAAAACCTGGAACTACACTACAACTAGAAGGTGTCGGAAATCGCTACAATGGAAACATTTATGTAACAGGAGTGCGTCATGAGATAGTAGATGGAAATTGGTTGGTAGATGCTCAGTTTGGATTATGTCCTACTTGGTTTTCTGAGGTCTATGATATTAGTGAAATGCCTGGATCTGGTATTATGCCAGCTATTAGCGGTTTGCATATAGGAGTGACAACACAGTTAGAGTCTGATCCAGATGGGGAAGACAGGATCTTAGTGCAAATTCCTATCATTAATAATGAAGAACAAGGTATTTGGGCACGAATAGCGACACTAGATGCAGGAGAAAATAGAGGATCCTTTTTTAGACCAGAAATTGGCGATGAGGTGATCATAGGTTTCATTAATGATGACCCTAATGATGCGGTTATTTTAGGAATGTTAAACAGTAGCACAAAACCTGCTCCCTTGACCGCTTCTGATGATAATCACGAGAAAGGATTGGTCACACGAAGCGAAATGAAAATGATCTTTAATGATGATAAAATTTCCTATGTATTAGAAACCCCTGCAGGTAAAAAAGTAACTCTAGATGAAGATGCTGGAATTGTTCAAATTGAAGATGAACACGCAAATATTCTGACTTTTAATAGTGATGGAATTACAATGGAAAGTGCAGGAGATATAAACATTTCTGCAACTGGAGATGTGAATATAGAAGGGATGAACATAAACGGGACAGCAAACGCACAATTAAAAGTGGAAGGTAGTGCTGGAGCAGAGGTGTCATCAGGAGCAATTACCGTAATTAAGGGCTCTCAAGTACAAATTAATTAATAAAAATAATAAATGAAACCAGCAGCCAGAATCACAGACATGCATACCTGCCCTTTGGTAACAGGGACAACTCCACACGTTGGAGGGCCTATTCTACCAGCGGGAGAACCTACTGTTTTGATAGGCAAAATGCCAGCAGCTAGAGTCGGAGATAAAGCATTATGTACAGGACCTCCGGACACAATAGCAACAGGATCGGCAACGGTCTTAATTGGTGGAAAGCCTGCAGCCAGATTAGGAGATTCTACAGTTCATGGAGGAGTGATAGTCGCAGGTGAAGCAACGGTTTTAATAGGAGGATAATTATGAAAATAGATAGAGATTTTTTAGGAAGAGGATGGAGTTTTCCTCCTGAATTTAATAAAGGTCAGCAAGAAGTAGCCATGACAACAGATGTCGAAGATATCAATAACAGTTTAATCATTTTACTTTCTACCAGATTAGGAGAACGTGTGATGCTTTCTGATTATGGGTGTGATTTAGAAGAACTGTTGTTTAAACCACTTACTCTTACACTTGTGACGCAAATAAGAGGAATAGTAGAAAGAGCTATTCTTTATCACGAACCTAGAGTGAATATTTTAAGTATTGATATCGATAGTACAAATGAACTAGCAGGAGAAATCCTAATAGTTGTAGACTACGAAGTTAGAAACACAAATACAAGAAGTAATATCGTCTTCCCTTTCTATAAAGGAGAAGCGACAGAAATCTAAAAACATGAAGAAACAAATAGATACATTTTCACACTATAGCGACGGGAAATCACAATCGCAACGCTTTTTAGATACATTAGATCCTAAAAGCTTCAAGCTTCATGATTTAAACATGGCAGATTGGTTGCTTTTTGCATACAACTTTGCAAAGCATGTAAATTACTTTGAGAAGGATAATAATATAACTCCTGAAGGGAATTGGCAGGACTTCTTTAACTATTTTGAGATTGAACAAGAAAGTATTCCTAGAAGAGAGACCATTGCATATAAAAAACTAGAAAAAAATGTTTTAAGTGTATTATCATCTTTTGAAAAAGAAGGGACGTTAACACCACATTTAAGTCTTTTTGTTTGCTTTATTAAATTATTAGATTTCTCTAAAGAAAAATTTAATAATCTTACAAAGAGACATCTTGATTTTTACTATAGCGAAATACTACAAATAGAAAAGAGAGAAGCTGTTTCTGATAAAGCGTATATTATTTTTGAACTTGCAAAAAAAGCCATTCAAGAAAAAATACCAGAAGGCGTATCATTAGACGCAGATAAAGATGCAAATAATAAGAAACGTGTATATAAAACGGAAGAAGAATTTATAGCAAATCAAGCTAAAGTTGCTGAAGTAAAGAGTTTCTTAAACGATGAAGGGAATCAAGAACTTAAAATTGCGCAAAGAGCAAATACGTTAGATGGTCTAGAGGAAGAATTACCAGAAGAAAGTAATTTTTGGTGGCCATTTGGATATAATTCTAAAGAACCTAATTATAAAGAATTACCAGATGCTACGGTCGGATTTTCTATCGCCTCTTCATTATTAAACTTAAGTGAAGGCACAAGAAAAGTTACAGTAAAAATTGACTATGAAGAAACGTCAATAGATATTTTAAGTCTTACTACAAATGAATTTAAAAATAATATAGAGATTCAATGTAGTGGAGAAGAAGCATGGTTATCAGATATTACACTAAAAGAGATTTCAAATGTTGATAAATCATTAACATTATCTTTTGAACTTGCAAAAGATTTTCCAGCCGTTGTCAATTATAATCCAGAAGTTTTACTAGAAAGTTTTGACACAGAATTTCCAATTGTACGATTCTTAATTAAAGGCGATGAACGTTATAAATTATATCAAGCATTTTCTGAGATAGCTGTCAAAAATATTACTGTTAGGGTTGATGTAGAAGGTATTACATCTGCTATTATAGAGAATGATAATGGGATATTAAATGCAGAAAAACCATATTATCCATTTACAGCCCAACCTACAAAAGGAGGGAATTTTTACATAAAACATCCTGAGATTTTTTCTAAGAATTGGGATGATGTAGGAGTTAAGATCAACTGGAAAAACACGCCAGATTCAATAACTGATCATTATAAAGCGTATGTGTTTAACTCAGGTGATAGTATTTCAAAGCTAACGTTTAAAAATAATGCAGCGACTGCTTCAACGGTAGCAGAGTCAAGTTCAACAGGATCAACATTAGCAGCAACATCTTCTGGTTCTGTAGTAAGTTCTGACGCCTATTTTAAGGCAAATGCTTTTTTATATGATAGAAAAGAATGGAATTTGAAGAACGCAAACGTAGTTCTCTTTAATCAGACTGGAGCTGGATATAATACGGATTTTACAATTACAAACACAACGAGTGTTGTAGGTAGTGCAGAAGCGATACGATTATCTTTGAATCAAACAGCGTTACAAGATGTCTATCCGCAGTTATATACGCTTGCATTATTAGATACAGATGAAGCGTTTGATGCATTACTTCCTAATGAACCTTATATTCCGATAGCAGAAGATATAGTGTTAAGCTATACTGCCACAGATGTTGCTTATTCTTATATATCTAATAGTAAGAAAGCAATTGGTCCATCAGAGAATAAAGAAATTACCGTGTTTTGTGAAGATGTTTTTGGACAATATGCAAAACCAGTTAGTTCTAAAGAGTTAGTACC
>CAKZKZ010000430.1 GCA_937124495.1 uncultured Dokdonia sp.
ATACAACCCACGTTTGGTTTCTTCTCACTCTTCAATAATTTTCATTGCTGATCCTTTTGGAGCTCCTGTCATACTTCCCATCGGAAAAGTGTCTTTAATAACATCAACAGGATGTGTGGTTGTTTCTACTTCTGAAACAATAGTTGAAATCATTTGATGTACTTGTTTAAACGAATATACTTTACAAAGTTGCTCAACTTGTACACTTCCTTTTTTTGCTGTTTTTGATAAATCATTACGAATCAAATCAACAATCATAATATTTTCTGAGCGTTCTTTTTCGTCGCGAGCCAAATCAAAAGCAGTTTTTTTATCATCAATTTTATTGATTAACCTTTTGGCAGTCCCTTTTATAGGCTGTGAAATTATTTTGGTGTTTTCTTTTTTTTAATACCTTTCTGGAGTTGCTGATAATAAATATTGATGCTCTAACTTTAAAAATGTAGCAAACGGAGGTTCAGAAATTTCGTTTAAATGTTCGTATACTTCAAACGGATTTATAGTAGCGTTTTCGGCATAAAATTCTTGACAAAAATTAGCTTCGTAAATGTTTCCTTGTTGAATATGGTTTAAAACACTGTTTACTCTTTGATGATATTCATCTTTATGAATTCGAAGCTTTATTTTAAGGTCGTTTGTGTTTTTAGATTTTAATTTTGGTTGAAAATTATAAGATGAAATTTCTTCAAAATCTTCTTCAATTTCATCATCAATCATTTTTAAATAGTGAAATTCAACAGTATTTCCTTTAATGAATATTAATTTTTGAGGTTGAAAAAAAAAGAGATCATCGAAACCTAATCCGTCAAAATTAGTGGATGTAAGTTTTTCTACGTCGTTTTTTACATCATAAGAAATATAACCAAAAATATAATCTTTGGTATATGATTGATATTCTTTTAGTTTCTCAAAAGCATTTTGAGAATCGGTTTTTATTGATGTAAATTCATCAACAGCCAAGCAACCATCAAATGAACTATATTGCTGTTCGTAATTGTTTGAATCTAACCAAACAATAGTTTCAAACTGTTGCGACCAACGGAATAAACGTTGTTTAAAATCCGAGGGAAAATCAATAGTAAAAGTTTGTGTGGTTCTAATAGACATGCTACAAAAATAAGAAACCCGATAGAATTTAGCTATCGGGTTTATGTAAAATATACAGCAAAGTTATTTTGTTTTTTCTTTGTTAACTTCTTTTTCGTTTTCAGTAGATGTTGTTGTAAATAAAGGAGAAGCAATAGAATTAAATTCACTTCAATTAAATAGTTTTTTTAATATAGATGACACTTGGGATGATGAGTTTGATGACGGAGATATAAATCGTTTGGCAGATGTTTTTTTTATTTTATTAAAACCTAGACTGAATCCTTTTGATGGTAGTCGTTCTATAAGTACTCCTGCATGGTATAGATCAAGCACTTTAACTAATCAAGGCAATTTACAATGGTCTTTACAAAATCAAGACCTCTTGATCAACCCTGAACTATCACTTTTTATAACATTTGCTGATGATGACGGGAATGGTTTAGTTGATGATCTAATGCTTGGTCCTCCTTTTGAAAGAGAGATATCATTTTTAGATTTTATTTCAACTCAGCCAAATAGCATACCTGTGTCTTTTTCAAACATTAATTTAGATTTTAATTTAGGAGTTCAATGGTAGAAAAATAGACACATTAATGAAGTGGATTGTTCTTATAATTCTAATACTTGTTACATTAAATATTAATGCTCAAAATGAAGCAAATAACTGGTATTTCGGGCAAAATGCAGGATTAAATTTCTCTGGATTAAATGAACCTAATATTCTTTTAGATGGTGCATTAAATACAGATGAAGGATGTACGTCTATTTCCGATTCAGACGGTAATCTTCTTTTCTACACAGATGGGATTACCGTGTTCAATCGTAATCATCAGATTATGCCTAATGGTAACGACCTTAATGGAGATACTTCTAGTACTCATTCGGCAATTATTGTTCCTAATCCAGAGATTGGAAATATTTATTATGTTTTTACAGTAGATTTTCAAGCTGGTGATGATGGCTTGCAATATTCTGAAGTAGATATGTCACTTGATAACGGCTTCGGAGATGTAACGGTTAACAAAAATATTCTTCTTTTTTCTCCTGTAACAGAAAAACTAACAGCTGTACAAAGCAGTGAAAATAATGATTATTGGGTAGTAAGTCATAAATGGGAGAGTAATGAGTTCCTTTCCTATAAAATTTCTAGCTCAGGTGTTGATATGACTCCTGTTATTAGTTCTCAGGGAACTTTTGTTGGAGGAATGTTGGAAAGTAGATCTATTGGACAAATTAAAATTTCTCCTGATGGTACTAAAATTGCTGTAGCGAGAGGAGAGGGACTTTCTGAAGCACAACTTTTTGACTTTAACTCTGCAACGGGTGAAATTACAAACCCCTTAACACTTATTGATTTTAATCCAGATACAGAACAAGTATATGGCATTGAATTTTCTCCTAATAGTGAACTTCTCTATATCAGTATTACAGGAGTTGGGGTATACCAATATAATCTTACAGCTGGAAGCGGAGCAGATATTATATCTTCTCAAGTTGAGTTAACATCTTTACCTCGACCTTATGGTGCCCTCCAACTTGCACCAGATGGTAAAATTTATGTCGCTAAAAATAATCAATTAGTTATAGATGTTATTGATAACCCTAATTTAGTAGGTGTAAATTGTGAATATCAATTTGAACATTTTGATCTAGGAGGTAGGAGAAGTAAACTTGGTTTACCCCCATTTATACAAACGTTTTTTAATGTTGGATTTACTTATGAGAATGTTTGTCAGGGGAACGAAACACAATTTAGCGCTAATATCTCTGCTGCTTATGATAGTATTATATGGGACTTTGGAGATGGTGAGACTTCTATGGATGAGAACCCTGCTCATATATATTTAAATGCTAATACTTACTCAGTTTCATTAACCGTAACTATAGGTGGACAAACTATTTCAGAAATAAGAGATATTACTATTTATGATCAACCTATAGCAAACACTCCTGAGAACATAAATATTTGCGATATTAATAATGATGGATTTTCTAATTTTAATTTGACTCAAGTAACGAGTGAGGTGCTAAATGGACAAGATGGAGGTTTATTTGAACTAGAATTTTATGCTAGTTTAGCAAACTTAAACTCCAATATTCCCATCTTAAATCCAACAATATATCAAAATGTTACACCATTTTCAGAGCAAGAAATATTTGTGAAAATTTTTAATTCACAAAATCAAGAATGCTTTGATATTACTAGTTTTACCATTCAAACATTCTATAGCCCAGACCCTTCTCCTAATATTCCTGTATTAGGTTTTTGTGATAATACGAGTATAGGTAATGATTCAGATGGTCAAATTATTTTTGACCTTACAGATCAGGAAAGTTTCTTATTTAATGGTATTCCAGAATTAGAAATTGATATATTATACTTTCAAGATATGGCTTTGACCATTCCGATTTTAGATCCTGTATCTTATGTTAATACGAATGAACAAGAAATTATTTACGTACTACTAGTCAATGTAAACAATTCTACGTGTACTACTGTTACTTCTTTTCCTATTGAAGTATATCAATTACCATCAGTACAAACTCCTGTAGTTTTAAGTCAATGTGATGATGATACAGATGGGTTTAGTGTTTTCAATTTACTAGAGGTTACCAATGAAATTAGTATAAATGCTGATTTTGAAACAATAACATTCCATGAGAGTGAACAGGAAGCTATTAATAATATTAATCAAATAATTTCAGTAGTAGCGTATCAAAACCAAGTAGTAAGCACCGATCAAATATGGGCTAGAATTGAAAATGATAACAATTGTTATCGAACTTCTGAAATTCAATTACTTGTTTCAACAACACAAATCCCCTTAGATTTTACAAGAGAATTTTATGAATGTGATGATGCTATAAATGGAGATACTCAGGATGGTATTTCTACTTTCGATTTTAGTATTGTTACTCAGGAAATTGAAGCTTTGTTTCCTATGGGTCAGCAATTAGTAATAACATATTATCAGAATGTTAATGATGCACTTTCAGAAATAAATGCGATTGTTGATATTGCTAATTATAGAAATGAAATGTCTCCTGGAATTCAGAATATATACATACGGGTAGATAGTTTACTCGATAATGATTGTTTAGGCTTAGGAGAGCATATAACGTTATATGTGGAGAACGTGCCTATAGCAAACACTATAACTATAGAGACATTGTGTGATGATGATGGGGACGGGTTGGCATCTTTTGATACATCCACTATTGAAAATCAATTACTACAAGGACAAACAGATGTTAGTGTAACTTATACGGATCAACTGGGTAATGCATTACCGAGTCCTTTACCAAATCCGTTTGTAACAGGAACTCAAAATGTCACCGTAATTATAACTAACCCAACGTCACAAGATATTGATGGGGTCTGTATGGATCAGACAACGATATCTTTTCAAATAGAAGCTGCTGCTGTAGCTAATGTAATACCGATACAAGAGGTTTGTGATGATAATGATGATGGTCTATTTGATTTTGATACTAGTGAAATTGAAGATACGGTATTAAATGGGCAGACAGGAATGACGGTTTCTTATACGACATTAAATGGAGTTGTTTTATCAAGTCCACTACCCAACCCATTTACTACTAATACTCAAGATATAGTCGTACGTGTAGAAAATCAATTAAGTGAAGCATGTTTTGATGAAACCATCCTTTCTTTTGTTGTAAATGATCAACCAGAAGCATTCCCTATAATGGATGATTACGTATGTGATGACATGAGTAACAACCAAGAAGCCACTTTTATTCTCTCTGTATATGATATAGAAATCTTAGGAGAACAATCTAATAATGCTTTTGATGTTCTTTACTACATGTCTTCTGACGATGCTCAAAATGGAGTTAATCCATTACCAAATGTTTATACTAATATCAGCAATCCTCAAGAGATATATGCAAGAATTCAAAATAATCAAAACCCAGACTGTTTTGATCTAACAAGTTTTGAAATTGGCATATACCATTTGCCTATCGCCAATAACATAGATGATGTGAATATTTGTGATATTGAAAATGATGGAGAAGAAGAAGTTATTCTTTCAACTTATAATAGTTTTATTATAAATAATCAGGAGGATACTGGTGTGCATTACTATCTTTCACAATTGGATGCGGATAATGATATTAATAGTTTGGAAAATAACTTTACTATAAGTACTAACAATATTCAAATATTTGCGAGATTAGAAAGTACCATTTCACCAGATTGTTATACAACAATTTCATTTGACATACATCTAAGAGAGCAACCAGAAATTAATCTTGAACCCATATATTATATATGTGACAATAGCACTTTAACGTTAGCTATAGATGATACCTATGACACCTATCAATGGTCTACAGGTGCTATTTCTCAGGATATTATTATAGACTCACCCGGAAGTTATTCTGTTACCGTATCAAATACCTATGATGATTTTGTTTGTGAAGAAGTCCATAACTTCCAAGTTATACAATCAGGTATAGCTACAATTACAGAAATCATTGTAAATGATTTTACTCAAAATGATAATAGTATTGAAGTATTAGTAGATGGGCAAGGGAATTACGAATATTCAATTGATGGTTTTACTTGGCAAGACAGTAGTCTTTTTTCTAATTTAATAATCCAACCAGAATATATAGTTCAAATAAGAGATAAAAATGGATGTGGAACTGTATTTGAAGTTGCCTATTTATTATACGCACCTAAATTTTTTACTCCTAATGGAGACGGTTACCACGATACTTGGAATATCATAAATTTTAATAGGGAATCTAATGGTATCACTTATATTTTTGATCGCTATGGTAAATTATTGACTACTTTGCGTGCTGGAAGTATAGGTTGGGATGGAATATATAATGGAGGAATAATGCCATCTAACGCATATTGGTATCGATATGAGAGAGGTAACGGTCAAGTATACTTAGGGCATTTTTCACTTATTAAAAGAGGAACACAATAATTCACCAAAATATTTAGACTTACCTCGTTTCAATCAATATCTTGTTAATTGTATAGGTCTGAATTTTAATATGTTACCCTGGGTTAGACTCACGAACATTCTGCATAATTTTGCAACACTTTCAAATGAGGCTTTTTTTAAAAGGAGAATGAGAAAACTGTCATTTTTAATAAATGAGAATATCCCTAAAAGAGAAGAGATAATACTTATAATTGTCCAGATATCCATTTATTAACTAATTATTAGATTTTAAAAATAAGTTATTTATATTTACTAAATATTACCCCTATACTTTTATGTGCTTAATAATCAAGTGGAATCCCTGTGTCATGTGGATTTCCACAATTTATTGTAGTAATTAATTTTTAATTTTGAAATAAAAATAATGGCGAGTAATTTACAACTAAGTATCTATCAATTTGTAATAAAGGAGAAAAGAACAAAAAAAGGGGAAGGATATTTTAAATTTGGTGATTTTTTTAGAGACAATTTCCTAAGATCTGATGATGATCCTAATGAAGTTACTAAAGAAAAATTATATGAGAACTTCATTGGTGATTTTATAAATCTTTTTCATAATGAATTTAAACTAAATGCAAACGAGACAAGAGGTATTGGTCCTGATTTTGTAAAACCATATCCTTCTAAACATGTAATCGATGGAATTATCAAGGGTGGACCTACTGGGATAGAACAAGAAATTTTTGATAAAAATGACATGAATAACCCAGAAGGTATTCTTGACGACGACAAATTAACAACATTACCATATTATTTCAAACTCTGGACTCCATACGACGGAAAAACAGGGATATTAATGTTGCAAAGCTATACAGATTATAGTGTTAATACATTGATTATAAATCATATAAAAGAAATATTCAGAAAATACAATACTACGTATGTTCCCGAACGATTTATCCCAAAAGAATTAAAAGAAAAATATATTGATGAAAGCTCAGTATATAAAATAGCATTTCTTAAAAATACATTATCTCGTTCAGCAAGAGAAAGATTAAATCCTGCATTCTCTGATCATGAAGGAATTAAGATTAAAGTAGAAGTTTCAGGTTTTAATGATGATCCAAATAATTTTATAGAGAAATTATTGAGTCCAGAACATATTATTGGATCGAATTTACGTGATTTAGAAATAAATGAAGACGAAGATCACGGTACTGTGCTTTATTACAAAGACGAAAATGGTCATCAAGCACATGCTAAAGCAGAAAAAACGTTAGAAATTAAACCTACTATTTATCTACCCGATAATATAAAGGAGTATGGCAAAGATCATGTTGACTATGAAAAGGTGAAGACATTTACTGATGGGCTATTAAATAAAATTAAAAAAGAAATAAATTACTCTCCTAACGATGGCGTTTAACCCTATTCGTCATATTATGAGAACCTTTCGATGGGATAAGCTTTCTATTTGGGAAATCCGTGGACAAGCTATTTCATCTTTATTTAAAGATGAAAATGGAGAATTAAAACCTAAATGGTTAGTTAATTTCTATTATGAATTTGTCCCATTCATTATTGCTTCAATAATCTTAATTTTCGGATTTTTCATAACCAGTGAAGTGTCAAATTATTTGATTACTGGTGTAAGCATTTTTGCTGGTCTTTTTTTTAACCTCTTACTCGTAATTGCTGATAAACTTAAAACTAGACGTGAAGTACTCGAAAATAACAAATCAGAATCAAAAGAAAATTACCTTACACGCTTTGAAACTTTCTCTAGTCAATTTGTATCTATAATATCGTATGCAATAATTCAGTCTATATGGTTAATTCTATTAATGCTTTTATGTAGAGTCCATAATTATAATGAAGTTTATTCCAAATTTGAAATCATGTTTTATGTTATTTGGTTATTAACTTATTTATTTAATTTTCTAGCTGTAGTTCTAGGCTTTAAACTTATTATATTACTAATGAGCATTTTGAGTAGTATGTATATTATGATTTTTGACGACCTAAGTTTAAATAGAAAAAAGAATAACTTTTGAAAAAAAGTTATTCTCAAGCTATAGATTTAATAATTTTATAGGTGTAAAAAACACCTACACGAATGTAGATGTTTAAGTATTTAATTATTCCAACCAAACTTCTTTGGCTTTATTAAATCCAATCCACTTCATTTCTTTGTTATACCCACGAGCAGACAAGCTATACCGAATGAGTTTTTCAAGTGGGATGTCATAAGCAAGGATAAAGCGTAATAACTCCCCGTTTGCTGTAGAGAACATTCCTTGAAGCTCTTCCCAAAACCATAACGAATTACGATCGGCAAAGATTTCAGCAATCCGATCATAGGAAAGGGAAGTGTAACTATTAGGTAATACTTCAAAGGTTTCTCCAGCAACAGTAGGATGGTCTTTTGGTATTATCAAATAATCGTGTTCTATACTTTGCACAACACCATACTCTTTATCATCAGTACGATGTTCAAAGTTGAGCCATAAGGCATGATCTAGAGCTTTACTTTTTTGTTGCTGTCGTATCATCCTTTTTATCTTTAGCTAATGTTCCTTTTTTGAGAGCAATCGTTTTAACAGGCTCTTTCTTTTCTGGTTTCTTAGAATCACCTTTAACTTCTGGTGTTTCTTTTACGTCCTCCACTCCGTCTTTTGGTTCTTCCTTTTTGATAGGTGTACCATTTAACGAAATAATATCCTCACGAGACGACAATCCTTCTACTGCTTTTGTGCGAATGAGACGTTGACTATTAAATAGCGGTCTACATTTAATATTAAAGGCGGTATAGTTCAGCGCATCTTTTGGATTCTCCATACTACCTGCATATATGGTGTAGAGCTCATCATTGGTCAGCGAATGGTCTTTAGCTTCCATAATGATATTGAATGCTCTTGTGGCCACATCATTTAATCCGCTATTACTTTCAGCAGTGTCAAAGCCGAGTGCTTCAATCTTTTCTTTTTGCTCTTCATTCGCATACTTCAAAAAGATTTCTGCTTCTTTTCGATAGCCTTTCAGACGATCAGTAATTTCACTTTTAGCTGTTTTAGCTTCTTCAATTTGTTTGTCAGCATCTTTTACGAGTGCTTGATCTTGGGTGC
>CAKZKZ010000431.1 GCA_937124495.1 uncultured Dokdonia sp.
GCTAAAAGGGATTTTATAAAAGAATATACCGCCCGTGTCTAATCCTATCATACATACACACTCTTTTGAGAGCAGGCGTTTTCAATATGTCCAATTTACAAGTCCTGGAGACTATCACGATTTTGTGCAAAGACAATCTCAGAGGCTTTTTACGGGTAATGCCAAAACCTTAGAGTATGTCATCGAAAGTACAAAGATGCGCATAGTGCAATCTAGTGATTGGTATGGAAATCCCTCGCCAAGGGCTGTAAGAGATTTAGAAACGCATCGCTACTTTGGGAAAATGGAACTTTTAAAGGTCATCGCTCCAAAAATCCAAAAGGAGCTTGATCGTTATACCGAGCTTGTAGAAGATGAATTACTAAAGCGCCCAACACTTACTGCTAATAGTAAAGGTTTAGGTGTGTTCTCTTTTGATCGCGCTATGATGGGGCTATATAAAATACCGCTTGCCAAAGGCGCATCCGCATTAGAAAAATATACGCATCAGCTTAAAATTGAATTAGGAAAAGACAAGGCGACCACAGTCAAGAATACGCATCTTTATTTTGAGAATAAATCGAGTTCAAAACCTACACTTACCCTAACGGTATTAGCAGGGGCAAATGCCAAGACCAAAGGCGACGCCTTGTATTACGTTGGCATTGCTGTAGCATTACTTACAGAGTATCTGGAGAGTTGTCATATCGCCGTGGCTATTGATGTACTACTAGGTACTTCCTTCGGGGTGCATACCATTGTATCAGCTATTAGAGTCAAACGCTACGAAGAGTCTTTAGATAGTAACCAACTTTTAGTCTTGGCAAGTGACCCAAGATATTTCCGATTTAATGGTTTTAAAGGGCTTATAGCGCTAGCAGATTATTGTGGAGTTAATATTCCTAATGGACTTGGAAGAATTGATGATAAGATTACAGATGCATACTTAAAATATGTCCCAAACACCCTTTTGTTTAATCAAAGCTATTCCATAGATCGCGCAGTGAAAGAAGTATCACGGATTCTATTAGAATACACTAAAAAAGTAAAAACAAGATGAACATATCAAAAGATAGTATAAAAAAACTAATGGATGAAGCCGTTTTAATTAATAGCCACTGTAAAGAATCATGTTCAGATTTTCAGATTATGACATCCAAATTCCATGAAGATACCCTGATTCTTCGTTGGCTAGAAATTGATATTAGTGATGTAGAGCGTCCTATTCAGAGCTATCGTTATCGCTGTTTTAATCTAGATGGAAGCTCCCAAAACTGCTCTATTCATTATAAC
>CAKZKZ010000432.1 GCA_937124495.1 uncultured Dokdonia sp.
TGAAAAAGGGAAAATAACCGTGTATCTTGTATAAAGGTATATGATATAAATGAAGGCAGCAAAGATAATAATACCTCCCAAAAAAGAGAGTGCGCCTCCAATAAGAACAACTCCCAGAATCATTATTAGCATTGGAGGTCCAAATACATATAATAGATTTTTAAAGGCTAACGTGATATAAGAGTTTGTCTTTTCTTTGATTTGTTTTAGTATAGTCTCCGTATTCGGGTTTCCATTTGAATCATGGTATTCTTTCATATACTCAGCAACAGACCCATGAAGTAATCCCGTATACACCATACCTGTGACCAGAAGTACTAACACCCCAATAATAATATTTGCCGAATTATTTCCAAAACTTTCTACAATATAAATAGCGTTTGTCAATTCACTCGTCACAACACTATAAAAAATAATAGCTACAATAAGTAATATAAATGGGATTAAAAGTGTCTTTAGTAAAATAGGGTATAATGCCTTTAAGTTTTTACGTAAAAACTTAAAAGTATCTGTAATGATATCTCCTATTTCTCTTTTTTTATTTAATTCTATATAATCAGACTGCATCATTTTATAGTGCTGGAATTTTAGGTACGTTAGTTAATTCAAGTTGTTGTTTTTTATATTGCTGTCTGGGATAGATTACATAATAAAAAACAATAAGTGCTAGCGAACCAGCAATAATAAGAATAGCGAGCCAGTCAGGCATTTCTGTATGTCGTGTGACAAACCCTTCTAGAAACCCAGCAATGATAAAAAATGGAACGGTGCTCACCACAATTTTGACACCGTTTTTCATTCCTTTTTTAAAGGAAGCCAATCGTGTATAGGTGCCTGGGAATAAGATACTGTTTCCTAATACCATACCTGCACAACCAGCAATAATAATAACAGAAATCTCAATAGTTCCGTGAATCCATATCGTACGTACAGATTCCCATCCGATACCTTGTTCAAAAAAGAAGTATTGAAAACTACCTAGCATAATAGCATTACGCATAATAATCATTAAGGAACCTACAGAAAATATAATACCAAAAATAAAAGCATATAAGGCCACACGAATATTATTAATCGTAATTCCTAAAAACATATTAAGTTCTCCTTGCTCTTTATAGACCGCCATAGGGTCTCCTTTTTCTATGTTGCTTAATGTCATATTTACGTAGCCATCTCCTAATATGGTTCGTACAAATGCACCATCATTTGCAGCACTATAGGCCCCTATGATGGTAAAAAGTAGGAAGGTCAAAAAAGCAATAAGCAATTGCTTTTGATACCCATACATGAGAAGAGGGAACTCTTCGGTAAAGAAGGTTATAAAACGTTTACTAGATTCTTTTTTTGTTTTATATATAATTTGATGCGATTGCGATGCTAGATAATTAAGGTACTCTAATGTCTTACTTCTAGGGTAGAATGTTTGCGCATAGCTAAGATCATCGGTTACCTCAATATAGAGATTAGAGAGCTCATCGGGATGTATTTGACTTTTGTTAGTAATAACATTTTCAAACTTCAACCATTTATCCTTATTTTGCTTAACAAAAGCCGCTTCGCGCATTTATATAAAAAATTAGAAAGTAAAGAAAGAGAATAAATGGATAATTTTCAAATAGAAACTGCTCAAAATGTAAGTATTTATCAAAATGTAGCTGGAATAGGAGATCGGATACTCGCTTATATCATAGATGCACTTATTATATTCTCCTATTTGCTCTTGTCAGTATTCCTTTTAGGTGCTTTTGGAATCGATGATGATGAGGTCTGGGTTTTTATGTTAGTATTAGGACTTCCTACCTTTTTATATCATTTGTTTTTTGAAACCTTTTGGGATGGTAAAACTCCTGGTAAATCTGCTATGAAGTTACGTGTTGTTAAGCTAGCTGGTTCAACCCCAGGGTTTGGACGTTCTTTTGTGCGTTGGTTGGTGGGTATTGTC
>CAKZKZ010000433.1 GCA_937124495.1 uncultured Dokdonia sp.
CAAACAACCGGCACAGGCAGAGGACTTGCGCTTTCGAGAGAGTTGGCTACATTACATAAAGGAACAATCACTGCCCAAAATGAAGAGGCTTGGACTTCGTTTACAACCATTTTACCTGTGACAGAAACCGCATTCTCAGCAAGTGAAAAAGTAACAGGTGTGGTGAATACTTCCGCTTTCGCGAAAGCGGACACAACCTCTTTACAAGAGCAAATCATAGCAGAAGAACCCGATATTTTCTCAAAAGACACTCAACCTATACTCCTTATCGTAGATGACAATGCAGATTTGAGAACCTATGTGGGTTCGCTATTTGAAGACACCTATACCATCCACACTGCACAAGATGGTAGTGAAGGATTTGAAATCGCATCTTCTATAGTTCCTGATCTTATCATTACAGATCTCATGATGCCAAAAGATGATGGAATCACATTGACCAAAAATTGTAAAACTGCTGAAGCTACATCACATATTCCTATTGTAATGCTAACTGCAAAAGCGGGAGATGAAAACAAACTTACAGGGTTAGAAAACGGGGCAGATGCGTACATTACAAAACCTTTTAATACCGAAATCCTTAAAACAACAGCACATAACGTATTAGAAACGCGTAAAAAACTACAAGAACGCTTTAGCCAAGAAGTGGTGCTGATTCCTAAAGACATGGCTGTAAATAGTGCCGATGAGCGTTTTCTTGATAACCTTAAAGAAATTGTAGATACACAAATCATCGAATCTGATTTTACCACAGAGTCTTTTGCAAAAGCACTTGGGATGAGTCGGATGCAATTACATAGAAAATTAAAAGCACTCACGGGGCTTTCGGCCACCGAGTTTATAAGAAGTCAGCGTTTGAAACTAGCAGCACAATTGCTTAAAAAATCTGACATAAATGTATCACAAGTTGGATATGCTGTTGGGTTTAATAATCATTCTTATTTTACAAAATGCTTTAAAGAACAGTACGGAGTTTCTCCTTCTGACTACGCGAAAAAATCATAAACACCCTTTTCTTATAAGGGGCTAATGCCCCATTATCACTAGCCTGTTACATACGTGACAGGCTTTGTTACATCTGTGCTAATCTTCTGCACAGTATCAGAATAGTTTTGTCTTCAAGTTAATAGTTCACCTTTTAAAAATAGAATGAATAAAAAGTCTAAACAACTTAAAGGCAAACTCCCTCCAATGCCTAGCCATGAGATTTACCTTAATGTAAATGCTCTTCAGGAAGGTGAATATGAATTGAGAATTATTGATAAAAATAAAGTCATCAAGAAAACAACTTTTAAAAAATGATCCCTATGAAAACACGTATTCTACTATTGTTATGTATATCCCTAGTACATTTTTCTTGTAACAATGATGATGATCGTACTCAAGAAACTATTGAACCTGAGATCATACAAGGAACAGCTTCTATTGCTTCCTTTACTACAATTGCCACTATAAATCTGGAAACTGGTACTACAATTACCACACAAAACGATCAACTTATAGCAAGCTTGACTTATGAAGATTCATTTATAGGTCTTTTTACTGATCGTTTAGTACGAAGCACAACAACCGATCTTGCTGGAGATCAGATTTGGGAAGTTTCCCCTGGTATTGAAACTGGCTTAGATCTGAATTTTAATAATTCACGATTAGTCATTCAAGGAAATATCCTATATCTAACCTTTAGAACGATAGACTCAAGTATTCCTGCTACCTTCTATACCATCATGGCAATAAATGTTGTAAACGGTGATACGATTTGGACAGAAAACCAATTAGACAATGAATTTAAACATATTGCTATTCTTAATGACAACCTGATTACCGCAGAAGGTCCTTCTAACAACACCTCTATTGTTAGTAGAAATATTTCAGATGGATCGATCTTACATACCTGGAATTTAGGAGAACGAGTGTCTCATCTTATTACAGGAACCAATGAAGTGATTGTCATGTCATGGAGTAATGCTGTATATAGCATTCAGGAAGATTTAACCCTCAATTGGACATTTTCTACTTCTGGTGCTAATGTACAGCGAGGGACCATTGTAGGCAATCAGTTTCTTTTCCATTCAAGAGATCAAAATATCTATGCCGTCAATTTACAAACAGGCGATCTCAACTGGTCGCAAGCATTTCCAGATCTATTTATCCAACAGTTTTTTAACAACGGTACTAATATTTGGTCGGTGACTCAAGATTTTGACGGAAGCACATTCAACATTAATGAACTGGACGCCTCTACTGGAGCAATCGCATCTAGTTTTAATATCCCACTTCCTATAGCAGTCGATGATATAGATGAAGTCGAAGTACTTCCTTTTGACAACTATTTACTCATTCTTACAGGGCGTTCTGGAGGGAATTCAATTACAGACTTTTATAACTACAGAACACAAGAAATGATCTGGCAAAGCGAGGTTGATCTTACAAACATTTTTTCTATAAAAGCCAATATCCTTTTAGGAGATAACAGATATGCTCCTACTGCTTTTTAATAAACACTTTACACCATACATACGACCATGAAAACAATCACTTTAATAAAACAATATCTCTTACTATTCATGTTAGGAGCATTCTTAATAGGCTGCTCTAGCGATGAAGAACCTCCTGTTGTTGCAGATGAGACACCGGAAGAAGAAGAAATGATGGATCCTGTAGACCCTGAAGACACAAGTGGTCTTGTGCTCAATTTCACAACAGAAACAGAAGAAGATCAGATAGGTCAGTTTGCAAGTAATGCAATGGTGGAGTATAATGATAATGTATGGGTAGTGGGTGGCCACGTAGGTTTTGGTGCTCCTTATTTTACACAAACCAATCAGGTATGGAGAAGTGAAAACGGTAGAAACTGGCTTTCTGTCTCTGTAGATCAATTTCCTGCTCGCTCAGGACACACCCTTACTGTTATTAATGATAGAATGTACATGATAGGAGGTGTAAATTTTGACACTTCAGAACTTTTTAATGATATATGGAGCAGTACAGACGGTCTTACCTGGACATTAGAAGAAGATGAGCCAGTATTTGGCACCATCTCAAATCACACGATAACTCTATTTAATGGGCGTTGGTATCTTGTATATGGTAGCTCAGTTTGGTCAAGTCTAAATGGCGTTGACTGGACACTAGAGACAGACACTGCCTTCGAGTCTCGCAATAATCATAAAACTGTAGTTTTTAATAATGAATTATACGTTGTAGGAGGATTGTTAACAGACGGTAGTGCACTCAACGAGATATGGAAAAGTAGTGATGCCATACAGTGGGAGCAAGTGACACCTACAGGAGATATTTTCCAACCACGCTCAAATCACACACTAACGGTATATAACAACAAAGTATTTCTTATAGCTGGTCGTAATGGCACAACCATTTACAGAGATATTTACTACAGTGAAGACATGATAAACTGGACTTCTTATGAACTCGAAGAAGATGCAGATGGTTCTAGTGATGGTCTTTATAGTCATAACATCTTATTATATAATGACGCAATGTGGCTTTTTGGAGGATACAATTCATCAGGAGCATCTAGTACAATACAAAGCATTAAGGAAGAATAATAACGCTAAAAACTATTATAATGAAAACAAAATTTTATCTCACCACTGTACTGATTTTATGTGTATTCGCTTTCGCGAAAGCGCAAACAACCACAACAAAAGAGAAACCTACAACTAAAAACAACCTCCCGGCTGATGGAAATTTACTGGACCAACAAGCGCAAGTATTAGGCAATGTCTTTGGAGATATTGGAGGCATGAAGGAAATGCAAGGCATAGAAGGTTATATGGATCTTCTAAAGAAAAGTGATGTAGACCCAGAACTCAAACAAAAACTGACTGAGCAATACAAAGTTATTGCCCTAAGTGATGATCCAAAAAAGAAGAAAGAAATGGAGCTTAAACTAACTAAAATGTTGCAAAAAGCATTGAAAGAAGGTCAGGAAAAAGATGCATTAAAAACAAAAGGATAATATTATGAAAATAGCACAAATCATACTTGTTTTCTGTCTTCTTTTATGTGGTACAGGAGCAAAAGCACAGCTCTTTAAAAAATTAGGAGAAGTAGCTGAAAAAGCGGCAGAACGTACCGTAGAAAGAAGAGTAGAAAAAGAAACTTCTAAAAAAACAGATCAAGCACTTGACAGCGTTTTTTCTAAAAAGAAAAAGAAGAAGAAGAAAAAAAAGAAGCGCAAAAAGAAGAATAAGAACAAAGATAAAGATGATACCGAGAGTACTGGTGAAGGATCTACAGATCCAACATATACTGTAAAACGAAGTTCTGACTTTACACCTGGTAATATCACCATTTTTGAAGATCAATTTACCAAAGACAATCCAGGTGATTTTCCTGCACAATGGGATACCAACGGCAGCGGAGACATTGCTATGATTAATGATCAAAAATGGATGCGATTAAGCGGAAAATCCAAATACATCCCGTTAACAGATGAAACACTTCCAGAAAATTACACCATAGAGTTTGATCTGTTTACAAATGGACTAGATGGTAAAACAAGTTCTGAAGCTTTTCTTACACTCCTTATTGAAGATAATAAAGGATTTACACGCTCCAAAGACTGGTGTATGGCAGAAATTTCTGTATGTCAATTTATAGGAAATCGAGGGGTCGTAGAAAAAGTAGTAAAAGGCAAACGCCAAATTCGTAATGAGATAGGAAAAGACTATAGAAAAGCGATAAAAGGAGCTTCACATATTGCAATTGCCGTAAACAAAACGCGTATGCGCGTATGGTTAAATGAAAACAAACTCGTAGATGTCCCAAGACTTGTTCCTGAAAATGCCGATGTGTTTAAACTTGCTGTGAGAGGTCTAAGAGACCCCGATGGCGTCGATGAAATTTATATTTCCAATTTTAGCATGACAAAAACAGGCGAAGATAATCGTAGCAAATTACTCACAGAAGGACGGTTAACGACCAATAGTATTCTCTTTGAATCAGCAAGTGCAACACTTAAGGACAGCTCTTTTACGACCATACGAGAGATCGCTAGTGTTCTAGAAGAAAACCCGAAAGTCAATATTAAAATTATAGGTCATACAGATGCCGATGGACCAGATGATAGTAATCGTACGCTTTCGCGAAAGCGTGCAGACGCCGTAAAAAAGATGATGACTTCTGCATATGGCATTGATCCTTCAAGAATTAGCACTGACGGGATGGGAGAAAGTCAACCTGTGGCTTCTAATACTACAAAAGAAGGCAAAGCCCTTAACCGTCGTGTAGAATTCATCAAACTTTAGGGCACTCAAAAAATAATAGACATGAAAACACTTTTAAAAATCACAGGAATACTCGTCTTGTTAATCACTTTTGGATGTGGTGGCAACGACGATGACGCGACTACGCCTCCCGAAATGGAAGTAGCCTCAATAATAGGAGATTGGGAACGCACCTCAGGAGGCATTCTAGGTATTCAATGGGAATACCTCTTAATAAAATCTGACAATACCTTAAACCTATTCTCTCAAGATGACAACGGTTTTAGAGATGAAACTACAGGTAATTATACAGCAACAGATAATCAAGTAACAGTAGAAATTAGTTTTTTTGGCAGTTTATTACTCAATTACATGATAACAGACAATACCTTAGAACTTCGAGATAGCAGTGGTAATGTGAGCACCTACAATCGTGTGACCAATGCTCCATCTAGTGATACTTGGATTCAAAAACTAACGATACTATCTCAAGGAAATGCCCCTTGGAATGAAGATGCAGATATTGCTTTTAATGGATCACATATTTTACTAGGCAATGGGTCTGAAGCAGAAAACATTGGAATCATTAA
Organism: uncultured Dokdonia sp.; assembly: GCA_937124495.1. GTDB lineage: Bacteria > Bacteroidota > Bacteroidia > Flavobacteriales > Flavobacteriaceae > Dokdonia. The sequence goes on from CAKZKZ010000433.1 coordinate 5,822, forward strand.
TCCCGAAACGTTTATGCTAGATGGTGAAATCACCACCTCTCAAACTGCATTTGCTGTAGAGGTGGAGAAACTTGAATTACCTGACAAATACATTTTTCAATCCAGTAATGGGTCTACTCAATTTAAAGCCTATTTCGAAGATTCAAATACAGAGGCATTCACTTCTTTGAGTCTTGGTGCTTGGATTTATGGATTAGCTTCTATTGACTCTAACCAAATATGGGCATCTAGTGGAAATGAACAATCGCTGTATTTGCTAAACTACATGAGTTCTGGCATTGATCAAACCGTAGAACGAACCATAACATTAGACCGAACTCCTTACGGAATGGATTATCAAAATGGTTTTTTATATATCTGTTCACGGGGTAATATTTACAAATGCGATGTCTCTTCTTCTTTTGAAGTTCTTGAAACGATAACTGTAGAAGGGTATAGAGCTTTTGGTATTGCCTTTGACGGCACAAACTTTTGGATCAATGCATCTTCTAATAATGGTGGCCCTAACCAACTTATCAAAACCAGTTTAACACTCTAAAATAACATCATGAAAGCACTCATTATCATTATCGTTTTTTTTATAACGACACCATTACTCGCACAAAGCAATTGTAGTAAATATTATGCTTCAAAACCGGGAAGAAAGTTAATTCACAAAGTGTTTGACAAAAGAGAACGTCATAGCATGACTACAGAATATAATGTAGAAAGCGCCACCTCTTCAGGAATACAAATGAATTTTAATCTTTGGGACAAACGTGGAGAACATATCACGGGAGGTAAGTTAGAATTAGGCTGCGAAAACAGAACTACATATCTAGCACCAGAATCTATCATGACTGATTTATTGAGTCAATATGAAGATATGGAATACACAGTAACCACTACAGATAGACTTGCGATTCCTAATCATTTAGAGATTGGACAAACCTTACCCGATGCAAGTGCTTCCATCAGTTTAAATGCACAGATTTTAGCCATCAACTTTGATATTGTGTTATCTAACAGAAAAGTAATACGCAGAGAACAAGTAGAAACTCCTGCGGGCACTTTTGACTGTTATGTCATTACATACGATAATGAGATGAGAGGAAGAGTCGCTTCAAGGCATTACCAATGTACTGATTGGATTGCCGAAGGTATAGGCATGGTCAAACAGGAAACCTATAAATCAAATGGAAGATTGATGAGCAAGTCGCTATTAAATGAAGTGACTGATTTTTTATAATAACCAAAAGATCCTTAGCCCAGCACTATAAAACTATTTAGGTTTTATTACGATAAGACCTTCTCTCACTATCTCACTAATTATAGTGTTGGGCTTTTAATATATACGCTATCGCGAAAGCAAAGTTCAGACAGTCAAATTTCAACTAATTAAACCAAAACATATCATGAAAACAGTATTTAGCATATTCATATTACTGATAGCAAGCACATCAATACAGGCACAAGACGTATTTAATCAAACTACAGAAGGTAACTGGCTAGCTAACGGAACTGCGCGCATATTCAGTACATCTTCCAAAGCAAAACTAGATGGAAACACCAATAAAATAGGATCTACTTTTGAGATTCAAGCCGGTCCAAAAGCAGGATATTTCATTAAAGATGATCTGGCAATTGGCTTAGAAGTTTTTGTATCACTTACCTCAACAAGTCTTGAAGGAGTTTCTGATAACATAAATACCAATGCAGTATTTGTAGGTCCTTTTGCTAGATATTATGTCTATCAAGGATTCTTTGGAGAGGCTACTGTAGGAATTGGAAGTAGTACAACTAGCGCTGACTTCATAGGAGAGCAAAAAAGTAACACTTTTGGCTGGCGTCTTACTGGAGGATACAACATCCCTTTAGGTGATCATATTTCTCTAGAGCCAACGATCAATTACTCTTGGGAAAATCAAAAACCTAAAGATGCAGGTGATTTTACGCCGAGCACAGTAGTAAGTTCATTTTTTGTAGGTGTAGGCTTCACTGCATTTCTATAATTCTAATACACATATACGATGAAAACATTCTTAAAATATATGTTCATAGCGCTTATATCATATAGTATCATAAGTTGTGAAACTGACGTGCCAGATACAGATACGATTGCTCCTACCTTCTCTTTAAAAATTACAGGAGATGGTTTTGACAGAACGTTTACGCAAGATGATGATCTTGCCAACTTACAACTCAATCTTCGTGCAGGAACTTCGTATGATTTTATACTAGCTGGTGTTGATAACGGTGGTGTGCGGCAGATACAATTTCAATATTCACCCACCTCAACACCAATAAGCTCTACAATTCCTTCACCTTGGACAGAAAGCAATAACGGATTTACGTCTACTATTCGATTTAATGGAGATCGTAACAATGCAATTACGGCCCAAATTCTGTCTGGGGATTTTACAGCGACTTTAGGAAGTGAAGATATGTTATTCGAAACGTTCTATATCCGTGTAGAAGATTTTGGAGGTGAAAGCGGTCCTCCTTTTAATATTACAGAAGGCGTTTTGGATATTGTTATCGCAAATCACCCCACAGCCGTTATTACCTTTTAATACTACAGCTTTCACCCCCCTTTCAGCTATTCTAGCTTTCTTAAATATCATCGTCTGTTTCACTAAAAAAGAAATGATGGTAAAAGAGAATATACATTATGATTCATATACATAAGGTCATTGTTATGCAATCACCTTATGTATTTAGGGGCAAATACCTCTTGGTTTTCTTATCGCTTAGAATGATTTTTGTAAGTTTAACAATATAAACTTATGCCTTATGAAGGCCTATACAGTAAGAATCATTTCATTTTTAGCGCTATCCATTTTTACAATATCTTCATGTCTATCTCAAGACTGCAGTCGATTTTATCCATTCTCAGAGAATGTAACGGGAGAACTTACTTCTTATGACAAAAAAGGAAAAGTCATAGCTGTTGTCACATATCATGTACAAGAGGTTTCCTCATCTGGAGGACTTGAAACAGCAACCATCACCTCTGAAGTTAAGGATAAGAAGGGAGACCAAATCGTAGAGACTTCTTATAACATTACATGCACAGGGAATGGCATCTCTATGGATTTTAACTCCATAATGAATCCAGAGTTATTGCAACAATACAAAGATATTGAGGTAGATGTAACCGGTACCAATGTAGAATTACCCAACGATCTCTCTTCTGGACAAACACTACCAGATGCAGATCTTAACATGGAACTTGACATGGGAGGTTTAGGAATGAATATAAGTGTCATGATGATTGGTCGTAAAGTTCAGAATAAAGAAAGTATTACAACTCCTGCTGGTACTTTTGAGTGTTACGTAATTAAATATACATCAAAAATAAAAATGGGTGTAGGCAGAACTGGCAGTTCAAAACAATGGATTGCAGAAGATGTAGGCCTTGTAAAACAAGAAGATTATAATAAAAAAGGAAAATTAACAGGTAGTAGCATGCTTACTTCTTTTTCTAAATAATCTTACACAAGTGATTTTTGAACAAATTCAGCCTCAAATAATTCTGTAAAATGTTTCAATACTTTTTCTTTTACTTCTGCTTCATCAACGGTAGCCTGTCCTAATTCTACATTAAGCGATGTCACTGATTTATCTTTAATACCACAAGGAATCATTAAATCAAAATAGCCTAAATCTGCATTGATATTAAATGCAAAACCATGCATTGTGACCCAGCGACTGGCACGTACGCCCAGCGCGCATATTTTACGAGCAAACGGAGTTCCTACATCAAACCAAACCCCTGTTTCTCCAGGAGAACGTTCGGCTGTAAGACCATATTCTGCAAGTGTAAGAATGACCATTTCCTCAAGTAGTCTTAGATATTTATGAATATCTCTGAAGAAGTTGTCAAGATCAAGAATAGGATACCCTACAATTTGACCAGGGCCGTGATACGTAATATCACCACCTCTATTGATTTTATAAAAGGTAGCGTTTTTCGCTGCGAGCTCTTTTTCGCTGACAAGCAAATTATCAAAATTCCCACTTTTCCCTAATGTAAATACATGAGGATGCTCTACAAAGAGGAAATGATTAGGAGTTTCTAACCCTGCATCCTCTCGACGGTTCTTGATTTTTATATCAACAGTTTCTTTAAAAAGTTGCTCTTGGTACTCCCAAGCTTCCTTATAATCTATATTGCCTAGATCTTGTAAAATGATATTCTTATTCAGACAACAAAGATAAGAAGAAACAAAAATCCCTCTAAACATTACTTAGAAGGATTTTGTGTTAAATATATTCTATGATTTAGTCTTCCAGAACTACTTCAAAATTTTCAAGCACCTTCGTTGTATCTCCCATAATTTCACTCCAAGGCACTTCAAACGTTACTGTTTTTCCATCTTTAGAAATCACAGCACCTTCTGGAGACACAGAGACTACTTTACGAGGAAAGACATATTCTAATTTCATGGTAGAATCCTCAAGTTCTTGAGTAAACTGCCCCACCATCCCTTTGATCATAGCATCTTCTTGACTATCACCTTTATTTGCTTCTAGATTATTTTTTAATTCTTCAAGATCTATTCGTGTTTCTTCTTTAAGAATGCCTTCATCTTCCAAATGCTTACTTAAACTCTTAGGATCTGTTCTTCTAAATGTGTTATTTTCAAAAGTATACACTACTTTATCCATAGACATCAGATCGCCACCAGGTCCAGCAGCTTGCTGTCCTTGTTGTGCTTTATTTTTTGCTTGATCAAACACTTGATCTATTTCATAAGCTACACGTTCTATTTCAGAGAATGTGACAAAGTCTTTAGAAATATCCATTATAAACTCTCCCGCGTCTTCATCCATTTTCATGGCCATAGTAAAGTCTTTAAGCATTTCTATTTTAGCACGTTCTTCTGCTGGTAATCCAGCGATACTGTCTTTATGCTCTCTAATAAGGTCTGCAAAAACAATAACGGTATCCGTTTTTGTCTTTTTCTTATCAGGATTAGAAGCCCCAGCTCCCATCTCATTTGCCATAACCATCATGCCCGACAGATCAAAAGAATTTTCATAATGACCTCCCATATTGTCATTAAAAACAATACGTTCTTGCACATTACAACTCACTAATACAAAGACTAACAAACTCAATAGTCCTATTGCTTTTTTTGTCATTTTAATTATGTTTTGGATTATTTAGTATGACTAGGGCAGCGATAACGCCAGGCACCCAACCACACAACCAAAGTAAGAAAACTATTAATACAGATCCACATCCTCTTCCTATAACGGAAAGTGGTGGAAAAAATATGGCTAAAAGTACGCGCCAGAAACTCATAAGATTTGATTTTTTAATTCTGCTTTTCAACAGAATATGATTGATTGATGTATACTATACGTCTGTAAAAGAAAGATATTGTTACATCTTTTACTATTGGAAACCTATGTTTTTTATATTAGCATTTTAAACAACTATGAGAAATTGGCTTTTTATTTTAACTATTCTAGCATGCAGCTTCTCATGGGTTTGTTCTGGGCAATATAAATTTTCTGGGCAAATAGATATGAATCATTGGGAAGGAGAGGTATACCTCTCTATCGTAAAAGATTACAGAAAACTATCAGGTATCTACCCAGAACAAATTATTAATAAGACATCTCCAGATTCGTCTGGATATTTTACGTTTTCTGGCAATAACTTATCATTACAAAATAATATCTACCGTATACATATAGATAGTTGTCCCGAAGAAATAAAAGATGCCGCACATTTTACAGGACATTGTTTAAATAGTAAAGAAGTACTTTTTGTTGCTAATAACGCAGACACCATATCACTCCCATTTACATTTGATCAAGAGATATTTTGTAGTGTAACGTCTACCAATGAAAAAGCAAATGCATTTATTAAAATAGATTCCTTAAAAGAATTGATGCGTTATGAATTTAGCACTTATAGAAGTCAAGCCAATTGGGATTTAAACACAAAAAAATGGTTTGAAAAATTTCAAGAATACGGACAACAACTAGATGAGCCTCTCGCCGAACTCTATGCATATGCATTCTTATCTGATCGCTCTAGAGATGTATACACCTATTATTTACAAGATTTAGATCGCTCCAATTACTATCAAGGACTCCTCACTAGATTAAACTCGAAATACCCAAACCAATCCTACACAGAGCAATTCAAAAAAGAACTCTCTGCAGATTACTTTTTAATACATAAACCAGAGGATACACCAACTTCAAATTGGATATACATTCTTGGTTCATTATTAAGCGTATCTCTTTTAATAAATGCATACCTTCTTTTTTTCAAAAGAAAAAAGAGATTTCATTCAACTACATCACTAACAACGCAAGAACAAAAAGTATTGGATTTAATACTTCAACATCGTACGAATAAAGAAATTGCTTCTGAGATATTTGTGAGTGTAAGTACTGTAAAAACACATATAAATAGCATTTACAAAAAACTACATGTATCCAATAGAGATGAAGTAAAATCTCTATACAAAACATCTTAAATAAATCACCTCGATACCAGCATACGAGGTATCAATAGGGCATTATCACTTTACATTTCGAGGCAAGCCTAGGGAAATTAAACCCTTGGCTATCGCCCTGCAATTAAAATTCCACCTGGGGTCTAGTCCCTCTTCCCACCCACTGTTTCTTTAGGGTTCACGCTTAAAACCTCAATTTTAGCACTTCATAAAAAACAGAAACAATGAAAAAAAATATTCTCTTTACACTAACTTTAATCATCTTTCAAACGATTGGGTTTTCTCAATCTTTTAATCATGAAGAAAAACAGAGCAAATCTTCTTTCCTCTTAGGAAAGATAAATAAGGATGCGCTTAATCAAGCGCCGTATGCAGATTGGTTCAAGAAAGGATATGACCAATATACACCAGACACAGATATTATCAACACCTTAAAAACCTCCTTATCTTCATATACCATCACGGCCTTTATGGGCACTTGGTGCGGTGATAGTAAACGAGAAACACCTAAACTATATAAAATATTAGATGCTGCTCAATTTCCACTAGATAGACTTACGCTAATAGCCGTGGCTAGAAGCGCAGAAGCCTACAAACAAAGTCCAGGTGGAGAACACGAAGGGAAAAACATTCATAGAGTTCCTACGATTATCATATACAAGAATGGTAAAGAGATCAACCGCATTGTAGAATCTCCTGTGGTGAGTTTGGAGCAAGACATTTTACATATCATTGAAAACAACTACATGCCTAATCATCATATTGTAACAGCTACCAACGAACTTCTTGAAGATCTTGGGACTGAAAAGTTTATCAAAAAATCAAAGAAACATCTAAAAGAACTTCAGCCGTATGCTGAAAAAACCAGTCAACTCAACACCTATGCAAGCGTGCTTTTCTATGCTGGGCACACAGAAAAAGCACTCGCTATTCTTCAGTTTAATACGATGCTCTACCCAGAAGAAGCAAGTACCTATTCAAATCTTGCTAATAAACTCGTAAAACTGGATAGGTCAAATGAGGCATTAGGGAGCTATCAAAAAGCACTAGCACTCCAACCTGACAATAAAAAAATCCAAGATGCCATAAACACAATTACAGAAAATATAAAGTAGATCAAATTCCTCCCAAGAATAACATTGAATTTTAATCACGTAACGAGTATCTTTGCACGCTTAAAACAATAGTGTATGGCACTCTCAGAACAAGAACAAGTACGTCGTGATAAATTATCACGCTTACGCGAAATGGGTATCAACCCGTATCCCGCTCCTTTATATCCAGTAAATAACACATCTGCTAAGATAAAACAGGACTATAAAGAAGGGACGAAGGTGATCATCGCTGGGCGCATTATGCGTAAAAAAATACAAGGTTCTGCCTCTTTTGCCGAAATACAAGATGCAGAAGGTCGAGTTCAAGTATATTTTAACCGTGATGAGATTTGTACTGGAGAAGATAAATCTAAATATAATGATGTCTTCAAAAAACTTCTTGACATAGGAGATTTTATTGGGATCGAAGGTGAATTATTTACAACCAAAGTAGGCGAGATTACAGTCTTGGTAAAAGACTTTACACTATTAAGTAAATCTTTAAAACCATTACCACTGCCTAAAACTGACGCAGAAGGTAATACCTATGATGAATTTGTAGATCCTGAATTACGATATCGTCAGCGATATGTAGACCTTATTGTCAATCCAAAAGTAAAAGACACGTTTGTTAAACGTACGCAAATCACCACCGTAATACGTGATTTCTATAATGAGATGGGATTCCTAGAAGTAGAAACTCCTATCTTACAACCTATTCCGGGTGGTGCTTCTGCACGTCCATTTATGACACATCACAATGCATTAGATATTCCTTTATATCTACGTGTTGCTAATGAATTGTACCTGAAACGATTAATCGTAGGAGGGTTTGATGGTGTCTATGAATTTGCAAAAGATTTCCGTAATGAAGGAATGGATCGCACACATAATCCTGAATTTACAGTGATGGAGATGTATGCTGCCTACAAGGATTATGACTGGATGATGGATACCACAGAGAAGTTACTTGAGAAAGTAGCACTCAAGCTTCATGGCACAGCAGATGTACCTTTCGGCGAAAATATCATCAACTATAAAGCACCTTATAAGCGTATCGGAATTTTGGATGCGATTAAGGAACATACTGGGTACGACTTATATCAAAAATCGGAAGAAGAAATCCGTGATGCTGCCAAAGCTTTAGGGCTTGAAGTAGATGAAACGATGGGCATTGGAAAACTCGTCGATGAGATTTTTGGAGAAAAATGTGAGCACTTATACATTCAGCCTACATTTATCATCGATTATCCAGTAGAGATGAGTCCGCTGACCAAGAAACACAGAAGCAAAGAAGGATTGACAGAACGCTTTGAACTCATGGTTAATGGAAAAGAATTGGCCAATGCTTATACAGAGTTGAATGATCCTATCGATCAACGTGAGCGTTTTGAAGATCAACTGAAACTTTCTGAAAAAGGAGATGACGAAGCGATGTTTATCGATCAGGATTTCTTACGTGCCTTAGAGTACGGAATGCCTCCTACCTCTGGAATTGGGATTGGAATTGACCGTCTTGCGATGTTTATGACCAATAATCAGTCGATACAAGAAGTATTATTCTTCCCGCAAATGAAACCTGAGAAGAAAGCATTAGAACTTAACGATAACGAAAAAGCGATCTATGAGATTCTCAAAAAAGAGAACAACATCGAATTAGGAGCGTTAAAAACAGCTTCTGGACTAAGTAACAAAGGTTGGGATAAAGGCATTAAAGGCTTAACCAAACTAGGTGTTGCCAAAGTCACTAAAGATGACACTGGACTTACGGTAACTCTTGAAAATTAAATTAAAAAAAGAATAAATATACAACCCCATCATGATGATTAAAAAGCCATACTTTTATTTACTAGCAATCGCATTAATTTTTAATTCATGTTCATCTGATTCTGATTCTGACGTTGATGAGCCAGAAAATTGTCTACAAGTAGGGAATTTAAGTCCCAATATTAGTGCAACACAAATATCAATTGACTACAGCACTTCATCTACTGCTAATTCTTTTGAAATAGAATATGGCATTACTGGTTTTGCTTTAGGTACAGGTACTCGTTTTATCACTTCTAATAATTTTGTAATAGAAAACCTAACTCCAAATACTACGTATGATATATATGTAACTAGTATTTGTAGTTCTCAAGATCGTAGTGTTCCTGCTGAATTATTGGCTGTGACAACGAGTCAATCACAATGCGTATTTAACAAAACGCTTTCTGCCAGTCAATTTAACTTAGATGAAATATTAGTTGTCTTAAGTTTTACAGATGATATCTCTATTCAAGATTTTCAATATGAATATGGATTAGAAGGCTTTACACTTGGAACAGGAACCGTAATTAATGATTCTTCATCAATTATAGATATTACAGATTTTGAGCCTGCTACGACCTATGACATCTATGCGAGAGCTAGATGTTCTGGAGCAGATTTTAGCTCTTATGAAGTGACGACATTCACTACTTCTGATAGTTGCCCAAAACCCACTCAATTACAAGCTATATTTAATGGAGGATCTTGTAGCGGTGGAGGTGCTCAATATACTTTTGATTGGGAATATACGATAGCAAACTCCAATGTTTCATTCTTTGATGTAAGCATTCCTTTTGCCGAAGTAGATGAACCTGTTAGTAATTTTACAACGTCTAACACTCAAATAACTATTTCTGGTTTTTCTTGCTCTAATAGATTTGTTTATGTGAGAGCAAATTGTCTAGACGGTAATGTTTCGGAATGGACTGGACCGATTCCTTTTAATTAAAACATTATATGTATATATATACAAAGACTCGCTTTCATAAAGCGGGTCTTTTTTTATGGTTGTATATGCTTTCGCGAAAGCGTAAAATCCCCGTATAAACCCCCGTTTACAAAAAGTAGATTCTCATTATGTTTGCAACTTAACCATTAACCAAAACCAAATACCCCCATGAAGAAAATCTACACCTTCTTAACAGTAGGGCTTGTTTTACTTTTATGTACCGCATGTCCTGGACCTGAAAATCATTCTGAAGACCAACCTAGCACAACAGCACAAACGTATAAAGTCAGCATTGATTCGTTATCGAAAACAAATGCACCCGCATTGCAATCTTTTGCACATGCCACCGCTGGAGCAGATTGGCTCTTATTTGCTGGACGTACCAATAAAGATTCTTTGATAGGAGGACTCCATAATTTAAATGCTAATTATGCAGACAAGTCATTTATTCCTAAATCGTACAATCAAAATATTTATGCCTACAACTTGACTAAAGACAGTGTATCAAGTATCAACTATGCAACATTCTTAAGAGAATTAAAAGCCAACTTATGTAAAGATTCATCCTCTGCGATGTGTCAATCCTTATCTAAAGGAGATTATGATTTTGCATCTATTTTTGTCAAATCAAATCCATTAGTTACTCAAGATGATAATGGATATATGTATGTGATAGGTGGCTATGGCCCAAAGAGTTTTGAATACTTTAAGGAAACGCCTAATTGGAAAAAAGACACAACTAAAGCAGACAAAAACAAGCAACAATATATTACGTATA
>CAKZKZ010000434.1 GCA_937124495.1 uncultured Dokdonia sp.
TTACTTAGTTGTATGGGAAGGTACAAAAAAAATCCCCGGTAATCAGCCGGGGATTCATTCATCAATCAAAAAACGAACAGTTATGATAAACTGTTGTTGCTGTTATTAGGAGCTTATCCTAAATATGTTTTTAATATTTTACTACGAGATGTATGCTTCAATCTACGTATTGCTTTTTCTTTAATTTGACGTACACGCTCACGAGTAAGATCAAATGTTTCACCTATTTCTTCTAATGTCATAGGATGTTGATCTCCTAATCCAAAATAAAGACGAATCACATCTGCTTCACGAGGTGTTAATGTCTCCAATGCACGCTCGATCTCCGTACGTAATGACTCGTGAAGTAACTCACGGTCAGGGTTTGGTGATTCACCAGAACGTAATACATCATATAAGTTTGAATCTTCACCTTCTACAAGGGGAGCATCCATACTTACGTGACGACCAGAGTTTTTCATAGACTCTTTTACGTCGTTAATAGTCATATCTAACTCTTTTGCAATCTCTTCAGCACTTGGTGGGCGCTCATGAGCTTGCTCAAGGAAAGCATACGTTTTATTAATTTTATTAATAGAACCAATCTTGTTAAGTGGTAAACGTACTATACGAGATTGTTCTGCTAATGCTTGTAAGATAGATTGACGAATCCACCATACGGCGTAAGATATGAATTTAAATCCACGTGTTTCATCAAAACGTTGTGCAGCTTTAATAAGTCCAAGGTTTCCTTCATTAATTAAATCAGGTAATGTTAATCCTTGGTTCTGATATTGCTTTGCTACAGATACGACAAAACGTAAATTTGCTTTTGTTAATTTTTCTAAAGCACGTTGATCACCAGCTTTTATACGTTGTGCTAACTCCACTTCTTCATCTGCGGTAATTAGGTCAACTTTTCCAATTTCTTGTAGGTATTTATCTAAGGATGCGGTTTCACGATTCGTAACCTGCTTGGTAATTTTGAGTTGTCTCATGTAAAAATCTACTTTAGTTTGAGTGTTGTACTTGTTATACGTAGTAAAGTCGCATAATGTTACAAAAACTTTATTTTTATTTTAATTTTTCTTTAAATGGAGTGGTATACGCTTTCGTGAAAGCGCATCTAACTTATTAAAATACAGTAGAATGATTACATGTGTGAGTTGCTGAATCTCTATAAAATAGACCTGCTTTGAAATAATAAATATTAGCTATAATGTACGATCTATGGTACAAAACATCTTATAACAAGCTATCCTATATGTGCAACTCTTTTTATATTGATAACTGATGTTTTCAAAGAATTTTAAAACTTATAAGATACGCCAAATTGAAAACCGAAGTAATAAGGTTTAAAATTACCTATGTTATCTGAATACGGATTAAGTTGGTACTTAAATGCGGGTTCTAGATCAAATCTCCAATTTTTTGAAAAATTATATTGAGTTCCAAGTCCTAAATTTAATGCTAAACTTAAATCTTTAAGACTTGTTTCTCTACCTATAAAGATACTTTGTCCACTATCTGCGGTTGCAAATACTCTATTGTTGGTAAGAACAAACAGACTTAAACCTGTATTGAAACTCATAGAGACACGTTTGTTTAAGAAACGATATTGATAATCTACAGGGACTTCTACATATGATATATTCTGTTCTATACTTACCACATCATTAGAGTTGAAAAATGCTAGTGCTTCAGGACTCGTCTCTATACCGCCACCATTATTCTGATTTTGGTTTTGTGGATTAATACCAGAAAGCTGAAAAATGTTGATATTGTTATTTGAAATTAATACCTGAAAATTATCTGTTCTATATTGTAATGGAACAACTCCAATTCCAAAACGAATACTAGATTTTTCAGATAATTTATAATCAGCACGCAGACCATACCCTACAGTTCCCACTGCATCTCTTGGATTGTCAACAAGTCTATTATCTATAGATGATCCTTTGGTAAGAGAGCCATAACTTATGATGCTTGTATACGGTGAGATTGCAAAGGTATAGTCTACAGATTCTTTACGGTCATTTTCTCTCTCTTCTTTTGTTTTTGGAAGCTTAGGTATTTTTATTGTTTCTGATTTCTTTTCTGCTTTAGCAGTAATCGCTAGACTTGTCTTTTTAGCTACCTCTAATGATTGTATAGAATCTAACCATTTTCGTAAAGCGATTTTGTTTTCTTCTTTTTGAGAACTAATAGCGTTGGCTAACTCTTCTTTAATCTTTGCTTGGTATGCTGTTTTGGCGTCAAACTCTTTTTGATCTCTTAATTTTTGAGAATTACTTACCAACGTCTTTAATACAGCAAGTATAGATGTAGTTTTTTTATTGTCATTTATTGAACTAGAAACTGTTGTTTGATTATGTGAAGAACTAGATGTTGTTCTATTATATATATTATTCGCGTTTTTGCTCGTATTTGTATTTGTTACTACTGATTGCGATTCTCTTCGTGTCGTATTTTCAGAAGATGAAAGTGTATTGTTAGTAGTTGATGTTAATGGATTACTAGCTGTTGTGGCATTAGAAGGCGTTTCTTTAGTTGTCGCCGTTATATCTGTATTCGTTGTTGTTTCTGAAAGCGTACTGTTTGTTATTTCAGAACTTTTTACGTCTGTAGTTGTGTCTTTTTGGTTTGAAGATGTAATACTTGTTTCTTCTAGATCTATTGTATCTGTATTAATAACAAGAGTTTGCTCTTTTGTATTTGTATCGTCAGACGTATACCAAGGATGCCAATATAATAATCCTGTTAACATTCCTACAATAAGGAAGCCTCCAAAGTAGAACCAGAATGGCGCTATTTTCCGATCACTTTTCTGATCTAGTTCTGAAGCAATAGTATCCCATAAGTCAGCACCAGGTGCTTGTTCAAAATCTTTGAACCGCTCATTGAATAATTTGCCTATGTCTTTTCTATTACCCATTTACAATTGAGTTTTTTTGGGTGTTTGTATATATTGATGTGATCTTTTCTTTTAAAATTATTTTGGCTCTATGCAAATTTGACTTTGAAGTGCCTATGCTAATTCCTAAGATTTCACTTATCTCTACATGCGTATGATCATCTAGTTCATATAGATTAAATACCAATCTATACCTGCTAGGGAGTTCTTGAATAAGTGCTAGCATTTGTTGCAGACTTACCGGAACTTCATCAGTGTCTAATGTGATGTCTTCTTTTAAATGTTGGTCTGTTATAGATTCTATAAATGGTTCTTTCTTATAACGATCTATAGCTCTATTAATAGTAATGCGCTTCATCCATCCTTCAAAAGACCCTTTACCATTATAGGTCTTAATACTTTGAAATATTTTTATAAATGAATCTTGCAAATTGTCTTCTGCTTCTGCACGATTCTTACAATACTTTAGACAAAGCGCAAAGAGTTTGTCCTTATACCTATTGTATAAGATTTGTTGTGATTGGCGATCACTTTTTTTGCATTTATCTATAAGTTGGACAAGCTCCAATACGTTGGTTTGTTTTATAATAGACTGTATAATAACAAATGGTTGCGTCATTAAATAAAAAAAACCTGATATTTTTTAATATCAGGTTTTTTTTTTATTGGTGAATTTACTGTTTAGTAAACCTATATGTTGTTACTTCTGGTGGTGCACAATCTGATTCTACATCATTTAAGAAGGACATTAAAAATACAGAATCATCATTAGCGTCATAATTTGCAGGACTATCTGAAGGTCCAAAAAAGCCAGCTCCAGAACTACAAGCACAGACACTTTCTTGTGTAGGGATAATAATTTCCCCACATACAAATAATAAAACAAAATCATTAAGTGTAGCACAGTAATCAGGATAGTTAGGCGTAAAGAAAACACGCTCTGTGTCTGTATTACCTACAGTAACCTCTACAACAGACCCATCTGCAAAAGTAGGACCATCTACATAAGGTGTGATTTCTTCAATTAAATAATCTCCTACAAAAGAGTTGGTATCTAAATTACATACAACAGGTGTTATATATTGAAATGGAGAATTAAAGAAACCAGCGGTGATAATTCCTCCAGCATTATCTGTAGAAAATGTACGACCATCTGTAAGATTTAAAGCAAATCTAGTTGTAAAAGTATCTCCTCCAAAAAGTGCATCTGGTGTAAGATTTACAGCACTAATTAATTCTGAAGCTTCTAGTGAAAAATCAATTCTTGGTAATCCAAATGGTCCTGGAGTAAATAAATCAACAGGAATGTTTCCTAAAAAAACTTCTTCAGTAATCGCCATAGATGTATCTCCAGTGTCTGGTGATCCATCTGTAAAGCTTGTATACACATCGACACTTTGAAGTAAAGCGCCTTCTTCTAAATCTTGTTCTTCAAGTGTAACTGAAAATCTAGCATTATCAGCAATCGTAGTTTGTCCATTTTCTATAGCTATAGGAATAGAGTTTTCTACGATTTCTATAGTTCTAAGTACAGCTCCAGTTTCTACATTGTCCTGTACAACGTCAGTTACTTTATCATCATCACCACAAGAGAATAAGATACATCCAGTAAGTGTAGTAAATAGTAGTTTTTTAATATTCATATGATTTGTTTTGTTTAGTTAATTTAAGCTTTGTTTTGTGAAAACAATAATTTCAAATTTAAAGATAATCTTTTTATAGTTATCTCCGTCTTATTTAATAGACCTATAAATATATAAATGGTTGCGTCATAACATGAAAAAAAAGCAATCTTTATAATAAAGATTGCTTTTAATTGCATGTGTGGTGATGTGTTAATTATTGATATTTAGTTATTTATATGTGTGGAGTCTTGTTTTTTTTGATTCATTTCTACAATAGAATCTATCACTTTTTTATTAGTACTACTTATTTCTTGACCATTCTTACTATTATAATAATAATATATTTTTTGAGTAGTTTGTGTTACAGGAACATCATTTCTATTTACGATAGTATCTAAAGCTTTTGAATTTTTGGAAATTTCTTTTGATACATGTATTTGAGGAATATTTTCTTTGCTTTTAGAAGTAGCAGTTATAGCTTCTGTTTTGATTTCTGCTATTGCTTTTGTTTTGGCTTCTACATGCTCACTCTTTGTTTTGAGATCAATCTTTTTAGAAACTTGTGTTGTAATCTTCTCTTTAACTTTTTCTTGATCCTGATTATTAGTAG
>CAKZKZ010000435.1 GCA_937124495.1 uncultured Dokdonia sp.
ATCTGAATCTCTCCAATATCTTTTACCTTAGAATAGGTAACCACTTTAATGGGTTTTTTTCCAATGGTTCGCTTTTGAGCCATTACCTGTAAATCGATAGCGGTTCTATCGGGTCCCAAAACCCCAATAGTTACTTCTTTAAAATCTTTGGCGTTTGGCCATACGACTTGATTGGCAAAATTATAAATAAAAATAGTGCGTTGTAAGCGTTCTACTTGCTTGTTTTCTGTGTTTTGCGACTGTATGTTGCTTGTACTTTGTATACTAAGTATAAGTACAAATAGCACCTTTAAAATATGTGGAGAATATCCTAACATCTTTTTGCCTCTCATTATAAACGTAATAATAGTTTAAGAAAGAAATTAGAACCACTGACTCCAAACTGTTGTACACGTCTACTATAGACAAGGCTTCCTTCACTTGTATTTGCTTCATGAGTGTGCTTATCTGGATACACATTAAGAATATTATTACCTCCAAGGGTGAAAATAATATTCGTATTGGCTTGGTAGCTTATAGATGCATCTGTTATAATCTTTGGAGTAAATACCTGATCTCTTGACTCAACAATACCTGTGTATTCATTAAGTACCCAATTGTTAGCATCACCATCATCAGGATGTAAGAAGGTGACTTCTCCAAAATAGGTGTTTCCTAATTGTACTTTATACTTGTCCCACTCATAAGAGACACTAGAATTTACTTTAAAATTAGGTTGAGCCTTTTCTACACGTGCAATTTCTTCTCTATTGAATAAGACATCTTCTTGTCCTATAAGAGAAGATAAGACCTTGATGGGTCCGACTACTTCTGTTTTTGTAATATTTGCTGCTAAAGATACATTAAGCACTCCATCATCTATTTGGTCTTTATAAAATACAGAAATGTCACCTCCTGTCGTTTTAGAATCTATAGCATTTGTTAAGAATTGTGCAGCTCCTACATTAAAAGGACCTAGAATGTCTTCATACCCTTCTGAAAACCTTCCAGAAAGCACAATTCGATCCTTGATATTAATGAGATAATAATCTAAACCAAAGGTAAGTTTAGTCCCTAATTTACCATTAAGCCCTGCACTAAAATGTCTTGACGTTTCCGCTCGAAGTCTATCAATCCCAAATGCTTCTCTTGCCACGGCACTTTCATTATTAAACGTACCTACTTGTACAATTGTATTATTAATGAATTGTGTGCTAATATTTTGAAAGTAAACCTGATGTAATGAAGGAGCTCTGAACCCTTTAGAATAGGCAGCTCTAAAGCTTAGATTATCACTAATGCTATATCGACTTGCAATTTTATAGACACCTTGACTTCCAAAATCATTGGAAGATTCATATCTACCACCTACGCGGACTAGAAATTGATCTGTCAGATTTGCATCTATATCTACATACCCCGCAGAATTACTTCTAAATCGATTTAACTCATTTTCTGGTTGTATCCCAGGGAATACTTGAGCACCAGGAATGCGAGGTCTAACCTCTCCATCTGCATCGATAAAAGTAGCTTCGCCATCTACATAGGAAGCTTCTTCACCAGCGATGATTTGATAGTTCTCAACACGTAACTCAGCTCCAAATGCTAAATTTACCCCTTTTAAATAATCAAGAGGTTTTGAAATATCCAGATTAGTAGTGTTTTGATTATAGGAGAAACCTCCAGAATAAAAAGTACGAGGCGACGTAATCCCTAAAGAAGCATTGTTAGAATTATTAATTGTATAATCTATTCTATTATTTCCAATGGTATGACTAAAGTCAATATTAAAACCATTCTTAATTCCCTTGATTCCAATAATGACCGCATCATCTTGAATATCGGTTAATATTTCTGGAGAAAAACCATTAGGAAAAAGCGATAAAACAACCCGATCTTCATCTTTTGGAAACCTATAAAACCCTTTTGCTTTTCCTTCTCTGTAGTTCCTCCCACCATGTACATAAATAGTGGCATTAGGAGACATTTTAAATTCACCATTAAAATAGAGTGCAAGGTTTTGAGTTTCGGCATTGCCTATTTCCATCACCTGCCTATTATCGTATCCAGTTTGACCAAAAAAATCATTTTCTTCAATCAATAACGCATCTTCAATAGGATCATCACTATAGACATTTCCTGTATAATCACCAGCCCTATTGGTCGCGTTTCTATTTCGATATTCTGCCGTGACATTTACAAAGCCATTAGCACCTAACTTCAATCCAAACTTTCCTGATGAGTAATTTTCAAAACCATCACCTTCACTATTGATAAGAATTCTATTATCTATATCAATAACTTCTGTCTGTTTTTTAAGAATGATATTGATCACGCCTGCAATCGCATCAGATCTATATTGAGAGGTAGCACCTTCCCTTAAAATTTCAATCCGTTCAATAGTAGCGAGTGGGATGGCATTAAAATCGGTTCCTACACTTCCTCTTCCTATAGTGCCGTTGACATTAAGTAGTGAACTACTATGTCTACGTTTACCGTTAATAAGTACCAATACCTGATCAGGGCCTAAGCCACGTAAGGTTCCAGGATCTATATGATCAGTACCATCTGCAATCGTTTGATGTGTAGAATGAAAAGAAGGCACTAGATAGTGTAGTACTGTGCTTAATTCTAAGCCCGCTGCATTTTCTAACATTTGGGGAGTAATAATATCAACAGGAGAAGAGGTATTTAAACTTGAGATGGGACTTCCTCTCGTACCCAAACTTATAGGTTGATCTATAGAAAAACCAGTTTCCAATAAAAAATCAAGTTGTGCTGTTTCCCCTACTTTAACAGACACTTCTTTCATATCAGTTATATACATGACAAAACTCGCATTTATAATATACGTTCCTTCATCTACAGAAAATTCATACACTCCATTAACATCTGTTGTAGTAACTAAGGTAGTTCCTTCAATACTAACGGTTGCTCCAGGAAGTCCGCCAAATTGATCAGAAATAGTTCCAGTAATGGTTGCTCTTGTTTGTGCATAAGTAGTGGTTACTGTAAGTAGTATGCATAACAATAACAAATACTTTTTGTTAAGGTTGGATATAGTAGGTCTATTCAAGTATTTGACAATAAAAAACATAGGATTTAATATATGATAATAAGGACTTTATGGACATGTATAATTACTAAATTCTTTATTCGCTTTTTAGGAGTAAAGAAATTTTAGAAAAGGATATAGGGCATCTTTATAGGTTAATCTGTGCAAGTTAAAATAAGTTAATTTATCAAGCATGAAATGCAGTACATAATAACATTAATGCAAATTTAATCGATTAAATGCAATTTAAAGCAGATTAAGTGAGTGTTTTTAAAACTCTATCAATTGAAAATGAATGAATATAACTACAGTTCAGATTGTTGTGTTGTTGGGTAGTTTTATAAATCCGCTTTCGCGAAAGCTTAAAAAAGGCATATGGTATTAGGGAGTAGGAATTAGTAGTTAAATGCTCACATATCAATAGGCACAAGAAGTAGTTTTTTTGATTTATAGATTTGGAATTTGAATCTGTTTATTTTAAATAAAATTAGGAGTGAGTAGTTTTCGCGAAAGCGTAAAAATTTTCAAAAACCATATTTTTATTTGATTATAACCTACTGAAACTATTGAAACACCTGTAAGAAAAAAGGATGTAGCTGTTGATTTTAAGTATTTTAGGGTATATTTAGGTTCATATACCATTCAAAATAAATCAACATGGAAACAAAATAA
>CAKZKZ010000436.1 GCA_937124495.1 uncultured Dokdonia sp.
ATGACCGGCATAATAAAAGATGAAAATATCTTGTGGGTTTGCCTTTTCTGTAATTTCGCGAAAGCGATCTTCTATGTTATCTTTCACAGCCTCATCATTATAAATCATATAGGTGTTCACACTCGTGGTGATTTTTCCAATCCCTTGATTAATGGCTTCTTTAAAACTACTTGCATCTGCTACAGCATAATTAAGATTGTACTTCGGATTTTTATAAGCATCTATCCCTACAATCATCAAGTGCAATTGAATGCCTTTTTTGACAGGCAAGTTGTTTTGGGCTGGCGTATAATTAACGACTAATTGTTCAGATCCGCTTTCGGTTTGCTGGGTATTGACAGCAATAGCCGTAAAAGTATTATCTCCAGGAAGCAAACTGATTGCAAATTCTTTGCTTGTTCCCACAGGTACATCGTCTTCTACCGTCAGATTTCTATTTCCACTCGAGACACGTTTCCCATTATGGAAAAGTCTAAATTCTGTAATTTGATCACCTTTTGCATCCCCCATTAATGTAATTACTGCCGATCCGTTTTTTGTTGTAATCGTAACATCATCTTCGACAGTGAGACCTCGCCCTCCTTCTTTGTAGCTTATTTGTACTGTAGGTGCTGGTTTTAGATCATCAATATCGTCTCGTCGTTCAATATCTTCTTGCCGCAATAGTTTGTGTAATAATCTAGGTGTATAAAAATTCTGAAATACATTTTCCAACGGGATAATCGTGTTTTGATTAGAGAATACGACACGTTTCCATGCTTTTTGAGAACCGTCAAAATACCCTTCAGGTGTATGAATAAGCCATTCTTTATCTGCAAAAATATAGATCCGAAACGCTTCTTTTCCTGTCAATATATCATACACACGTATCGCTCCATCAGATGGAACAGCAAACAACGTATTGGTTAGAAACTGCATTTCAGAAAACTCTGCAGTTGTACTGATCGTGCGTAACAATCTTCCAGATTGTGCATCGAATACATTTGTGGGTTTATTATAATCTGCCACAACCAAAGAGCGTTCATCTGGGCTTAATGTAAACACACTTCCAAATTCTGCATCTTGTATATTGAATGTTCGTAGTACCGCTCCAGAAATTACATCTAGAACATCTACACGATCTGCTTGTGTTTGTATCGCAAATAACTGACTTCCGTTATTGATATGTTTTACATAAGAATATCGTTCTTTTTTCTCCCAAAGAATCTGCTTGGTGTCAAAATCAATATATTCTAATCTAAAATCAGTATAATCAGCACCCATTTGATCTTTCAGCAATATAGCTACCTGTGTATCTTTAGGACTCACACTTACTACTTGTTCACCCAATGCGGTTTCTGAAATTGCTTTGATATAGATATCTTGATTGATTGCCATATCAACAACCCTAAAGACTCCATCACCCGCAATCGCAAGTATCTGTTTAGCTTCATCATAAGAAATGGCAGAGACATTGCTTGAACTACGCATTCCTTCTTTAAAAGAGTCTGGTTTCCCCCTATCAAACGTATATATTCTTGACGGCGACCCAGGAATACTTAACACTTTTTTAGATTGTTGTGCAGCTACGTATCGAGTCCCAGAAAAATACCCATTATCTTGAGGTGTATTATATTTTGTGAGATACGTCGTAACACTACTTCCTAATAAACTGTAGGTGTCTCCATCAAAATTTGCAACCACTAGTTCTGCATTTTCTGCATTAATGGCTGTTGTCATCACATTTGGATCAAAAATAGTAGCACCAAACTCAACAACAGGTACTTTTTCATACGGTTTAAATTTTGCATACGGCTTGTCTGTGCCGCTTTGTGCATAGAGATAGGTTCCGTCAGTGATCATCGCTCGCTTGGACTCGTCTCTATAAATTTTACCTAATACAAATCCTGCTTTTGTATCTAATTCTAAAAAGGTAGATTGTGAAGGTGCAATCCAAAAAGTACTCTGATCTGGATTCATTGCCACTTGTCCTAAATAAGGGGTATAATTATCTCTGTAATCTTCCACTACTTGGCTATATGTCCATTTTGCTGTACCTGTTCTCACATCCCAACGAATAATATCGATATGGGTATTGTCTACTTTATTGACAAATAAAAAATCGCCATTTTCTAAAAGTGCGAGTGGTGTTCCCTTAAAATTATAAGACTCTCCAGTTTCTAAATCATAGAGATAGTGTTCTTGAAAATTATCCCCTACCCAGAAGTATTTATTATTTTTTGAAAAATACATATGATTGATTTCACCTTCTCCTGGATATACACCTGATCCAATCGCCATGAATTCTGCGGTATCTTCATTGAGTCCATAAATCTCTGCTTTGCCTTCTTGATTTTGAGCATACAATAGTAACATTCCTTGTCCTTGAATTTCATGAAAAGTCATTGAATAAATCCGATCTAAAGGATATCGCTTTAGCTCTTCAAAAGTCGTGTTGTCATATAGCACAATCGTATTTGACATCAACACATACGTAATTCCTTTAGCTGTGTTTACTTCTAAATCACTCACATACGATGGTAAATCGATTGTCTTATATAAAAACCCTGTATTCTGACTCCAGAATTTCAAGGTTTTATCCATGTACCCATAGGTAACCAATAATTGTCGTTCGTTATCCAATACTGCATACGTGGCACCTTCTACGTGATTACTTTGCACAGCTATGTTTGTGTTTTGAGCTACGCTTGAAAACGTACTCAATAACACCATTAGTACGGCTATGATTTTACAGGTATACGCTTTCGCGAAAGCGTATAAAGCATCTTTACTATATATAAATAAGTGTTTCATATTACAGATGTGTTAGTTCTACCATTAATGGAACCACATAGCCAGAAGCGCCTTCTTTTACTTTAAATCCCGGGGTTGCCGAACTGTATAAAATCTGATTCTTATCGATAAGTTTATCACCTAAAGCGGCTTTGATTTTGGCTGTTAATCCGCCTGATGTGTTTTGCATTGCATTGAGCAATTGCGTTTCATCCAATTTCTGCTGGCTAAAGAGTATCAATAAGTAATCGGTGCCTGGCGTATTATCCATTCGAATTACTTTCTGCTCACTTGGAAATGCCATCGTAGAGTTGGCACCAATAAGCGGAGACATCCCATCACTATATGGTAGAATCTTATTGATTTTTTGTGTTTGGTCAGTTGCAAATGCATAGACATACCCTTCGTTTACATTTTCTAAATAAAAGCGAAAACGTGTTCCTGACGGATAGCCTTTTGAGCCTTTGTAGGCGACAAGTTCTTCTCCCTCTTGTACATCATCTTCTACTACTAGGTTTCTAGTAGATGTACGACGCAATTCTAAATCTTCTCCTGTATTGAGCTCAAATCGTAAATTTCCTTCTGGAAGTTTTTGTGCAATAGGTTCTTCATCTGGGGTATTGTCTGGTTCTGGTGATGGATCTTCTTTTTTCTTGTGATAGCTATAGGGCTGTAAAGCGCCTAAACACCATTCATCATATTCTTTATAGG
>CAKZKZ010000437.1 GCA_937124495.1 uncultured Dokdonia sp.
TTAACTACCCGTTATATCATTGACGTGGAAAACTTATTTTTGCCACAGCGTGGGAGCTTGTAAATCGTAGTGAACGCCCTGTTGTTGATAAAGCGATTCCAAAACCATAAATGCATTACTATTCAATATATAACAAAGCTTCGTAAAATTTACGAAGCTTTTTTTATATAAAAGCATTGCTTATGTAATCATATTGATTATCTTTGCAGTCGCTAATTAAAATGGTGGTTGTAGCTCAGTTGGTTAGAGCATTGGTTTGTGGTACCAAGGGTCGTGGGTTCGAGCCCCATCTTCCACCCAAGTAGCAAAAGCTTCTCAGAAATGAGAAGCTTTTTTTGTTTATATACTCTTTATTGTCATTAAGTTACACCAGTTCTTGGCTGCGCTCGAAATGACAGTAGCCTACATAAAGTAGTATAGCAAAACATCAACTCACCTACTCACCATCTCTTTTCATTCCGCTTTCGCGAAAGCATTAACACACATATCTAACTCAAGACTCACATCTCTCATCACTAGCATCTCCCACAACCACAAAATAAAACTTCAAAAAGTCTTGATTCCTGATTCCATTGACTCCTGATTCTTTTTCGCGAAAGCGAAAAAAGAGATTAATTATAAATTAACAACTCACCCACTCATCTCTCATCAACTCACTGTCTCATCCTTTCGCTTTTACAAAAACCTTCTACAAATTTTAATCAAAACACCTACAAATAAGATAGTTGTATTTTTTTTTGGTACTTTAGAGTAGTTATAGAAATTAGTTTAGCACTAGCAAAAAAAACAATGCGAATAGCTTTAATAATAGCAATTGGAATACACGGAATTATCCATTTCTTTGGATTTCTAAAAGCATTTGGTGTATCTGAATTTAATGCCATTTCACAACCGATTTCTAAACCATTTGGAATTGTATGGTTAGTCGCTTTTATTTTGTTTGCTATATCCTTATTTCTTTTATCTATTCAGCTTAATCATTGGTGGATAACGGGAATTATAGCGGTACTCCTTTCACAATTTTTAATCATACAGTACTGGAGTGATGCTAAATTTGGAACGATTTTAAATTTGATTATTCTCGTTTCTATACTACTTACATATTCAAGCATAAGCTTTAAGAAAAAAGTGATGGATGAAACTGTAAAAATGTTTGAAAATTCGAACACCATAAATAAAACAATCCTTTCGAAACAAATGATTTCAGATTTGCCTTCAGTGATTCAAAAATGGTTATTACATAGCGGAGCAATTGGTAAAGAAATGATTCACAACATTTATTTAGAACAAGATGTACAAATGTTGATGAAACCAGAGCAAAAAGATTGGAGCAGTGCCAAAGCCAAACAATATTTCACAACTGAACCGCCTGCCTTTAATTGGTCGGTACGTTTAAAAATGAATCCATTATTAAATGTGGTTGGAAGAGACAAATTTGAAAATGGACAGGGAGAAATGACAATTAAAATATTTTCTATCTTTTCAATTGCCAATGCAAAAAAAAATGAAAAAGTACATCAAGCAACATTACAGAGGTATTTAGCCGAAATAGTTTGGTTTCCATCTTTCGCTTTAAGCTCATATATTACTTGGGAAACTCTTGACAAACATTCTGCCAAGGCAACAATGGAGTATAACGGAACAAAAGGTACTGATGTATTCTATTTTGACGAAAATGGTGATTTCAAAAAATTCGTAGCCATGCGTTATAAAAATCCGAATGACACAAAAGCTACTCCATGGACAGTTACTGCAACCAAAACTAAGGAATGCAACGGCATAAAAATACCCTTGGAATCAAAAGCAGAATGGAAATTAGAGGATGGTAACTGGACTTGGTTAAAATTAAAAATAACAGACATTAAATACAATATGGAAAAAATGCCTGTACCAATAAAAAGTAGCCGTTTAAGCGGTTAAAATAAAAAATACATTTAAAATAAATACATGATGAATTGGACACTTTGGATTTCTTTCGTTGGAACGGTATTATTAATTGGGGTTACTCCAGGCCCAAGTGTTTTGCTTGCTACCGCCAATAGCATGAATTATGGTTCAAAAAAAACAATAGGAACTATATTAGGAGATTTATCTGCTAATTCCCTTCAAATACTTTTATCCGCACTAGGATTAGCCACCATTGTTATTTCTTCAGGTGAAATTTTCAGTCTTATAAAATGGATTGGTGTTGGCTACCTACTATACATGGGAATCAGCAAAATAATTGCGAAACCAAAAATCGGAGGGTTTGAAAAAAAGAGCACTGAAAAAAGTTTTTTAAAACTGTATGGCGAAGGTTTTTTCATGTCAGCGTCCAATCCAAAAGCTATTGTCTTTTTTGCTGCCTTATTCCCTTTATTTATTGATCAAAGTCTTTCTTTTGCTCCTCAGGTATTTATGCTAGGAATCACCTATTTAGCCATAGACGGTATATGCCTTTTGATATACGTACAGTTCGCATCAAAACTTAAAATCTTTCTTGAAAACAAACAAAAAGTTCACTTACAGAATAAAACTATTGGCACACTTTTGATATTCAGCGGAATCATGCTCTCCTTTGTAAAGCGAACAACTAATTAAAAAACAACTATTAAAGTCTTTTTGAGAGATGTACACGTATGTATAAGACGCTTAGTATATTTCGCGAAAGCGAAAATATGCTACATGATGTTTAACATATAAAATTAAAGCCAAATATAAAATTCGGTGCTATATACACCTGCTTTTCCTAATAGGTAAGGTTCCAGTTAGCACCTTTTTACACGCTAGGTTTCATACACAAACCATTAGCAACCCTGTAAAAACTCATGAAACATAAATGGGAAGTATGTTTTATCATTTTTTACACAGTAATGTTATCCCTATACACATGTATGTAAAGTGATTAGTTTCAACTAATCACTTCACAAGAATTAATGGAAGAGTTCTACAAATCAAGAACTCCTCCAATCATGTACGTTTTAAAACCAAACAAATCAATTATAAAGAAGAAGGGATATTATGGATACATTAACTCAGAATTCACAAGAACAAAGAAAAAAAGAACAAGTCCAAAAATCGGACAATCTTATAGAAACCACTATTAGCGGACTGATGGCGAAACAAATGTTAGCACATCCAGAGCGCTTAGCCATTATTGATGGTGAAACCCACATTGACTATAAGCGTCTCATGAAACGGGTAAATGAAGTTGCTGGAGAGCTTCATAGTCGTAAGATACAACCAGGATCATTGGTTGGAGTCTGTATGAACCGCTCTTGGAAGCTAGTGGCCACCCTCATTGGGGTAATGCAAGCCGGGTGTGCCTATGTACCCTTAGATCCCGCATATCCACAAGATCGAGTCCGATACATGCTAGAAAATTCTCGTGCTGTGGCCGCTATTGTGGATACTGAAAGTACAGCTAACCTATGCAGCGGAGTCCGTGAACTCATGTGGATCGATACATTGGGAGATCACACAGATAGTACCATACGACCATCTGCAAACGATTTGACATATATCATCTATACTTCTGGATCAACGGGGCAACCCAAAGGAGTCGCTGTCGAGCATAGAGGCGTTGTCGCTATGAGGCAATCTATGCGTAGCCTATTCAGTGATGAAGAGTTAAAAGGAGTACTTGCTGCAGCTTCTGTTTGCTTTGACACCTCGGTCATGGAAATGATGGGTACCTTATCCCTAGGTGGTACTATCATACTTGCTCAAAATGCCCTTGAGCTGACCAAACTCCCAGCTGTAGATCAAGTAAGAACCTGTGTCATGGTAGCATCTGCAATGCAAGCATTACTGGCTACAGACAAATTACCTATGGGCATACGATGTCTCGTTTTTGGAGGCGAAGCGCTCAAACGTTCGTTAGTAGAACAGGTATATGCACAAAACCCCAAGCTACGTGTTCTAAATGCCTATGGCCCTACAGAAGATACCGTATATTCGACCATTGCCGAAGTTTCTTCGGGTACGCAACTGGTTACCATTGGTACATCGGTGCCAGATTCGCGTGCGTACATCTTAAATTGTGATTTGCAACCTGTTTCTAATGGGGAAGCAGGAGAATTGCATCTCGCAGGAAGCAAGCTTGCCCGTGGATACTTGTATGATGATGCTATGACCAAGCAACGTTTTATCGAAATAACCCCTAGTGATCTGATTCCAGATAACCGCTTGTACAAAACAGGCGATCTATGCCGTTGGGCAGAAAATGGAGAGATCGAATTTCTTGGACGTGTCGACCAACAAGTAAAAATAAGAGGCTACCGAATTGAATTGGAAGAAATTGAATCAATACTTGAGTTAATGGAAGGGGTTGATGCCGCAGCTGCAG
>CAKZKZ010000438.1 GCA_937124495.1 uncultured Dokdonia sp.
CTAACACTTTAGGATGCTCTGACCTATACATCCAATCCTCTGGCAGATCATTCAGTGTAAGACTATCTATAGTCATCGTATCAGGAAATTCTAGTACTGTGATTTTTAAATCTTTTGGAAACACATACGGCGGAATATGCACTAATTTTTCAAGCATCGCCAGTGAGCTATTCTCTGCAGTATAAAGCATTGAAGTCCCTCTACGATTCCATCTACCTCCATAAAGACGTGCACCTTCCCCAGATAAATCTTGAGTATATTTTTCTTTGGCAATTCTATAAACACGCATACTTACACCACAATACCATGAGCCATTCTATCTAGTAACATCTCTACAGATTCAATACCGTATTTTGTATCTAGCATTGATAAAGGTGTCTGATTTTCAAAAGCGTAATTAGGAATATTTAACCATTTCCTAAACCCTTCTTTAATCCCAAAAAAATCCCATCCTTTTTCAAAGAGTATAGAGACCTCAAGAATACGTTCTGTTTGAGGTGTAGATAATCGTTTCTTATCTTTATGAATGCGCTCTAATGTACGCTCAGAAATATGAAGTAACTGTGAAAGTTCTTGTTTTGAAAAGTCAAAAGCTTCTACAGCTAGTAAAAACTTTGGGTATGATAAGCCTTCTCTAGAAATATGGACTAATCGTAAGGTGGATCGATCATCTAATTGATCATGGTGCATCACTATTGCAGGTTCTGAGACTTCAGAAACATCAATATCACTACCAGAAACTAAATTTTGAACAAGATTCCTAGGCTTGTTGTATAGTACATCGTCACTCATGACATTATTAATTTTACACAAATATACGTATTTTGTCGTTAATTTTACGACATTTTTACATATTTATATTTTTGAGACTTTAATGTGTTGTTTTAATTGGTTCCCATCTACGTCTACTACAGTAATAATGTAGTCTCCTTCTTCTGGTAAAATAGCAAGTTCATGAAACGTTTCTGTATCTCCTATAAACGTATTATTAAGGTACCAAAACACTTTAGTCTCCGGGTTACGATGTGTTAGTTTAAGAATAAGATCATTTTGTTCTCCATCAAAATCTTTTGGCAAGATAATATCTTCATCCTTTTTAGGGTATATAAATGACATAGGCTGTTCCCCTAAAACATCACAATCAGGATGCAATGGTGGTAGTTCTCTATAATCAGGATGCTTACTTGCATAGTAATATCCTATGGCTGGTGACACCACAAATCGAACTTCAGATTTCATTTGATCTAACTCATAACAATCCGAGTTCACGCGATAATTTCCAGAAGTAGTTACATAAATTTGCTTGTGGTATGCACAAGCTTCACTATGAATTCCAGCTTCTGGCACTAGTCTCTTTTTTGTAGTAGGACAATATGCACTTGCTATTGCACCACTTTTTGAGCAGACGCTGACTTCTGTAAGCGCGTCAAAAGGTGTAGCAAACCAACGCCCTTCATTAGGGAGGGTCCGTAACACATCAAAAAACAATGGAGCTGCTGCTTGTATTCCTGTCACGCCAGGTCTTCCTTCTCCATCTGCATTCCCCACCCAAACACCAATAGCATATTGAGGCGTCACCCCTACTGCCCATGCATCCTTAAAACCATAACTTGTTCCGGTTTTCCAAGCAATAGGCTGTGCATCTTCATAAAATTGCCAACTCTCTTCTCCAGAAGGTCTATTAACCTCCCGCAAGGTTTCTAACGTATTATAGATAGCACCTGCATCAAAAATTGGTGAATCTGGAAATAGATCAGAAGATACCTCAGCATCACTCATTGTATATGAATACCCTTGAAAAGCAGTATTCGTATACTCACTGGATCTCGTCGTATATGTCTGTAATGTATGTGCAAGTCCTGCATACGTTTTTGTGACCTCCCATAAACTACTTTCAGCACCTCCCAAAATAAGCGAAAGCCCATAATAACTCGCAGACTTATCAATATGTGCTATTTCCATATCTTGCAAATCACCATAAAATTTATCTAAACCATACCTACGCAACATACGTACAGCTGGCACATTAAGAGATCTTGCCAAAGCATTACCCGCAGGTACAATGCCTTGAAATTCTTTATCAAAATTTTGAGGTTGATACCCGTTTATATAGGTAGGTATATCTATCACTAGGCTTTCTGGTAAAATATCGCCTGTATCAAGCATACCGGCATACAACAATGGTTTTAAAACACTCCCCGTACTTCTGGGGCGCATTATAATATCTACATCTTTATGATGCTGATTTGTGGTAGGTGCATTACCAACATATCCAACAACTTCTTTTGTCCTAACATCCATCACCACAATAGCAAGATTATAAATCTCATTTTGTCGTAATTGCAGATGATGCTCTTTGGCTAATCTATTTAACTCTCTTTGGATAGGATCCTGAATGGTTGTCTTAATACGCTTCCCTTTATATTCTTTACGAATTCGTTCTGTAAGATGAGGCGCTATTTGCGGTAGTGGATATGGCTTTCCGGGTAATTCTTCTAAAAGTGAAAGTTCATACGTACTTTCATCTATAATTCCTTTTTTCCATAGCTTTTCTAAAAGTTGATTCCGCTTTCGCGAAAGCGTACTCTCATTCTTTCCCGGCCGTACCATCGACGGATTATTAGGAAGTACCGCAAGTGCCGCAGTTTGCCCCCAACTCAACTGATGCGCAGGGAGCCTAAAATAACGCCAAGCTGCTGTTTCCAAACCTACTACATTTCCTCCAAAAGGTGCATAGGTTGCATACATATTAAGAATCTCTTCTTTTGAATATTGAGATTCCAAACGTGTAGCTTTTACAAGTTCTAGACCTTTTTCTATATACGTACGTTTATTATTTTTTCGGGAAAGCCTAACCACTTGTTGTGTGAGCGTGCTTCCACCACGTCGTTTATCCGTTGTGATATTACCATATATTGCCTTTCCCATTGCCACAGGATTAAATCCTGGATGCTTGTAAAAATACTCATCTTCAAACAATATAATGCATTGTTCAAATCGATACGGCACACTATCCAATGCTGGAAATCGCCATTGTTCATCATCAGCAATACGAGCACCTAGCAATGCTCCCGTACTACTTTCTACAACAGTAGATGTAGCATCTTTAAACAAAACAGTAGGCAAACAAAAAAACCAATACAATAACATCAACAAAAAAATCGAAAGCTTGATTTTATGCTTTTTAAGTTTTAATATGATGTATTGTTTTTTGATGTTCACTTTTAATATAAGCTATGTTTTCATGTTTTGTTCTAACTCAGAAGCTATTTTCTTCTAAACAAGCATCCTTTTTTTAAAGCTCTCCTCCTTGAAGGGAGGAGTGGCATTTGCTCAAGCGAATGACGAGGTGGGTTTTACTATATGTTACTTCTGAATCTCAATCCAACTCCCTTTATTACGAGCGTAATACGTATTATCATACATGGCTTCTACTTGCGTACCTGGTAAATAATACGTTCCTAGATAAGAAGCATTTAATCGTACGGTACATGTTCTAGTACTTGCTTTGCTCATATCCAAGTAAAAATTGACACGATCATCCCGTATGTCTGTATACCTCGCTGCACCTTCGGTACCTCCTCCAGCTTCTGTAAAGCGTGTATTGACAATTTCCCATCCGCTAGGGAAAATCTGAGTAAGTGCCACATTATCTACATAATCACGACTGTCATTACTCACGCGAATCTTAGCGATGAACTCTTCGCCTTGTCTGAGGTTAGAAATATTGAGTTGTTTCCCATCTGTACCCACAAAAGTAGTCGTTACTTTAAGCTTACTACTCCCTGAAAGCTCTTCTCCTAACGGTAATTTCCCACTTTGTACAACACGAACAAACACAACATTATCTTTTGCATTTTTAAGTGTCATGGTATTTCCTCCTTCCTTCGTGCTCAGATCTCTTAACGCAATCGCTTGTTGAGTATCTATAGACATTGATTTTCCATCTTTGGCATACTCCAATTGAATCGATTTACCGCCATTTTTAATTACCATTTTAGCCATCGCTAATAATGCATAACTTGTTTCCTGAGTGCTCAACCAACGTTCTGACGATAAGTTTTTGGCTATAGAAACAGCTAGATCCTTTTGCTTAGCATCTCCCATAGCGACCATCGTTTCTAATGCCATCGCTCGATTACGGAAAACAGATCCATACGTATGATAATTACTTCTGTTGGGTTGAAAATCAATATTTGCCGTAGCCACTAACTCTTGGGCTGCTTTTGTTTGTCCTGCTAATGCATACGCTGCCCCTAATCGCCACTTACTATCGTTACTCAAGTTTCTATTTTCGCGTAAGCGGTTCATAGCAGCAAGATCAGG
>CAKZKZ010000439.1 GCA_937124495.1 uncultured Dokdonia sp.
TTTTGGAGGTATCGATACGTATTATGCACCATATATTCGTTTGAATGGGAAACTGAAAGTAAAATCCTCTTATGAGCGAGATTTATTACCAGAAAACAATACGACCTTAGAAGTGATACCGCAAGTCATCACAAATGATGCAGATGAGTTTTTATTTGTAGCCAAATATGTACAGCAATTTGGTTATAAAGAACTCAATTGGAATTTAGGTTGCCCATATCCAATGGTTACCAATCGTGGCATGGGCTCAGGCTTAATTTGTGACCCTAATAAAATTGACACTATTTTACATCGTGCTCATAATGAAACTGATATTTTGGTCTCTATGAAAATGAGGATGGGGTATGAAAACAGTGAAGAAATACTACATACGTTTCCTATTCTAGATAAATACCCATTAAAAAATGTTGCCATACACGCGCGTATTGGAAAACAATTGTACAAAGGAGGAGTAGATTTAGAAGCTTTTCAAAAATGTATAGACGTCGCAAAACACAAATTATACTATAATGGAGATATTACGACGGTAGCACAATTTAAAAAAATGCAAGAGCGTTTTCCTAGTATTGATCATTTTATGATTGGACGCGGTTTAATTGCTGATCCGTTTTTGCCTAATATGATAAAAAATAATACCACAGAGTATCCAAAAGATCGTTGGGAATTATTTGAAGCATTTCATAACGAAATATACCAACAATATGATGCTGCTTTATCAGGGCCAACGCCTATAAAAATGAAGATGTTAGGTTTTTGGGAATATTTCTCAAGATCTTTTTCCAATCCACAAAAGACCTATAAAAAGATAAAAAAAGCAACCAATCCTATAAAGTATAGAAATGCTGTTAAGGAAATTTTAAATGGTGAAGAGTAAAATAAAATAGGGCTATGATTAAAAAAATATTTGGATATCTATTCCTATCACTAGGTATTATATGTATACTCATTTTTATGCTTATGACACCCTCTTCGAAACTCCGTTATTCATCTCTATATATAACTTCTTCAGATCATTTTTCTGAACTTTCTATGCTTCTATTGTATATATGCACTCCAATAATAGGTTTCTTCTTTATCTTGGTAGGGATTAAATTATTAAAAGTGAAAGAAAAGTGATGACAGATTACATTTTAAGGCCTTGCTTTTAAATAAAGAATTATCCAAAATAGATTTTCTTGAAAAGTATGCTTTCGCGAAATCGAACTTGTGAGATTCACGACCAGCGAGTGAGTGAAGCGGTAAAGTATACCCAGAAGGGTAGTTACTACTGTAAAACATAAAAGGCTGTCTACATAGGTGTAGACAGCCTTTTATGAATATTTAACTCTTATTAAATGTATTAAACTTCCACAGAAAGAGAATCTTCCATGGCTGCTTTTTCATCTATGTCATTAGTGGCAGGTACAGAATTTTTTACCGCAATAAATTTTTCTATACGTTCCATTTCACCTTCTTCACCAGAAAAATAAGGAAATACATCCATAATAGGGGATTCAGAAATTGCAGGGATTGAATATTCACCCATCGTATCTTTCATGGTGCTCACAGTATTTTCAAAAGCTTCTTTTACATCATTGGCTTGTACCAATAAATATAGATTTGTTTTACGTTCCTTACCACTTTCTTCATCAAAAGCAATTAAAGATACACGAGACTTAAACCATCTATCAGAATTCTCGAAAGGGTGGATTTCAGCATAATTTGCGACTTTAATATTGGTAATTTTAATTTCTTCACTATCAATTAAATAAGCAGACATTTCTTGGGTAATTCTACTTTCGGCTTCGGTATAGGAAATGGCATCTACTAAAAAAGGTTC
>CAKZKZ010000440.1 GCA_937124495.1 uncultured Dokdonia sp.
TGGGAAACCCATACGCATCTGCTATTGATGTGACTGCATTTATTAACGCAAATGATGCTATAAATGAAGTATATTATTGGGATCATATTACTAACCCTACATCTGCACTACCAGGTCCAGGAACTAGTAATTTTTCTATGAATGATATTTCTATTAGAAATGCTATGATGGGTACAGTTGCTGTGAATACTGGCGGACCTGCTGCTCCTGGACAATTTATGTCTTCAGGACAAGGGTTTGGTATCAAACCATTACAATCTGAAGCGATGAGTAGTACACCTGTTGTATTTACTAACAGTATGAGGGTTACAGGTAATAATGATGGTTTTAGGAATAGTGAAGAAGTATCTAATACTGCCTTTGATAAGTTGTGGTTAAATTTAACAACATCTGCTTTTGAAAATGCAACTTCGCAAGTTGCTGTTGGATTTACAGATCTTGCAACTTCTGGATTTGATAATGGGTATGATACAAAAAGGTTAGGTACCTTCTTATCATTATTTACAAACCTAGATGGTGAGTATTTAGCGATTCAAGGGCGTGAGGCTTTCAATACAGAAATAGCGCTTAACGTAGGGTTTTCTACGACGGTAGAAACCCAAGAAACGTATACGATCAGTATAGACCATGTTGAAGGAATAGGGCTTGAAGAGGCTCCTATATTCATAATTGATCAGCTTCTTAATACAATTACAAATCTTAAAGAAGCTCCTTATGTATTTACAGCGACCAAAGGAATTCAACCAGATCGTTTTGTTGTAGTATTTGAAGAAAGAGATCTACTAAGCACAGAAGATACAGGCCTTAATAATACTGAAATATCAATATTCCCTAATCCAGCTTCTAAGGAAATTACCTTAGGATATTCAGGAAATAAGCAATTACAAGAATTGATTATTGTGAATGTCACTGGACAACGCGTACAGCAAACGGATTTAAGTACCTTTAATCAATCTCAACAAATTGATATACGTACGCTTTCTAAGGGAATGTATTTTATACAAATATTAAGTAAAGAAGAAACCGTAGTTAAGAAGTTGATTGTAAAATAATTATCGTCTTATTTAGTGAATTTTTAAAGCCCCTTTTAAGGGGCTTTTTTATTATAAAATATTGTAATTAGGAGTTTTTATATATGTATACTTCCTGTTTTTAGTTTACATTTCGTATGTTATATATCTAGTAATAGTACAATAGTTCTAATTAACTTTTAAAATAAAATAATGATACAAAAAGCATTCAAGTATACACAAACAATCTTTAATCAATACGTTAAAAATGTATTTGGTTTAGATGAAAGCATAGTTGTTACAAATAATATTGTTAATGAGACTGGCGTAATACCTTTAGAGAATCAAAATAAAATTGTACTCTCTCTAATACATATCGATCAAGAAATCACAAGACCTTTTTATACAAAAGACCATAAAGTATCTGATAATAATTATGAATCAATACCAGACATAGAAAATTATACTATAGACATGTTAGTGACTCCTTGTTTTGAAAATTATGATGAAACACTAAAATTTCTAAACACATCTATACAATTTTTTCAAGCAAATCCTATACTAGACGCAACAATGCATTCAGATTTTCCAGAAGGACTTCAGAAATTAAGTTTTGATTTACAAAGAGGTGGTGATTATATGCAAATGCATAATTTATGGAACGCATTAGGAGCAAAGTATCGACCTTCTGTGATCTATAAAATGAGGTTAGTAACTATATCTTCTAATGAAATAGATACATTTATGCCAGAAATTTCTAGCACATTAAATCCTATTAAGTAATAGCTAATTAACTACATGTAAAATTTAAAGTAAGTAAAATATTAAATTATTGCTTCAAGGTGTTTTTAATGGATATACCCATATATTATGCCATAATAGGGTATTTATACTTGTATAAAATTACTTAGAAATAAATACTTTAGAAGCATATATAATTCTAATAAAATAATGACACAGCCCAATAGTATGTTAGAACAAGGTATCACAATTCATAATGCAGGTATTGTACTGTTAAATACGTATTTCTCTATGCTTTTTGAAAGATTAGAACTTACTAAAAACAATAGTTTTATCTCAGAGGAGCATCAACAAGATGCAGTGCATTATTTACAATATTTAGTTACTGGATTATCTCAAACAGAAGAATCATTGTTAGTACTTAATAAAGTGCTTTGCGGGATTCCTGTCGCAGCACCTATTAAAGACGGAATTGAGATATCTAACGATCATAAAATATTAATGAAAGGACTCTTAGAAGCCGCTATAAGTTATTGGTCTGCTATAGGCCAGAGCTCTATAGATGGGTTTAGAGGAAACTGGTTGGTGCGTGATGGGATCTTAAGAGAAGAAGAAGATCGTTGGGAACTTCTAGTAGAAAAAAGAGGGTATGATATACTCATGCTCAAATCTCCATTTTCATTTTCAATCATAAAACTCCCTTGGATGGATAAACCATTACATGTTACTTGGCCCTTTTAAAATAATAACACATGGCACCCAATCAATATTCGGAATTATTTTCTGTAAACATTTACCATAGTTAT
>CAKZKZ010000441.1 GCA_937124495.1 uncultured Dokdonia sp.
GCTACCACTAGTTCTAAAGCCTCCTTAGCTGTTTCTGATACGCTCCGACAACGTTTCGACGATCGTAGTCGAATAAAAGTGGACGGCGATCCTGTGATTTTGGAGAAGTAAATTTTATCTCTACAGAAGATAGAAGAGATTTATTAACAGGTAGTGATGTCGCTGCTATTTTTCCAAACAGTGGTCTTAATTCATTTGAGTTTGTCATAGAAACAAGGACATCTTCAGGTATGCATACCATAAGGAGAAGTCACGGTACAAATGCGAATAATGATTATCAACCTACAGGGCGTCGTCTTTCCAGTATCGATATTAAGGATTATAATAACAATAGCGTTCGTACTGCCATACTTGATCATGGGTATTATAATGATCATCTACTGGGGAACTCAGATGAAGCAAAAAATCTGCGTTTAAAACTAAATGGGGTATCAATTTTAGATCAAGAGTATAAATTTGAATACACCCATCCAAATGGTCTTCCTGAAAAAGGAACCTTTGATACAGACTTTTGGGGATTTTATAATGGAGCCAACAATCAAACCAATGTCCCAAGTATCGGTAGATTTGGTACACAAGAAGTTTTCAATCAAGACTATCAAATAGGACAAACTTATTTTAACTTTGATGGAGGTAATAGAAAAGCTAATTTCTCTTTTGGTAATCGAGGAAACTTAACTAAAATCACTTACCCAACTGGGGGCTTCTCAGAGTTTGAATATGAATCAAACAAAGCGCTTATCGAAGGGCCTGCTCCTTATGTTGTGACTGATTACTTTGATAATGGAACTATGCGTTGGACAAACCTCACGAATGAAGATAATTATGAATTCACCTATCAATATCTTAAAAATGCGCAAAGACCTAATTATAATTTTTTTGAGTATAGATATGAAGCTGGTAATACAACAAGTGAAGATCCCGTATTTTTAAATCAACCTTTCTTTGTACAAAGCTTAGGTTTTTTTAGAGCAGATGGAATTATGGGTACAGCATCATGGCCTGACCCTCCTTCAGCAGCAATTCCTTTTTTAGATCAATATAAAATCTATGTAGAAGATGTAAATAATCCTAATTCAGTGTATCCTTTATTATTCTATAGAGAATGGGAAGATATCCTTTCTGGTAATGAGCATGAAGAGCAAGCTAGTCGTTTTACTGTTCTACCATCTGGTCAATATAGAGTTAAAGATATAGGTACTCCTATAGGTGCTCCAAATGTATATTTTAGACTTCCCATATTTGGATTAACTCAAACAGTCCCAGATACTACAGATCCAGACCTTCCGCAATTTATAGAAGAGTTTGCTGTCGGTGGATCACGTATTAAAACAATCACTAATAGGAACAATGATGAAAAATTTATAAGTAAAAAACAATTTGATTATACATTCCCTGCTGTAGAATCACAAGGCTTGTCCAGTTCTGGCAAACTGATGGATGATCTTATTTTTCATACAAAATTCACAGGTTTTTTCTCATATACCCCTTCCAGACCTTCCTATGGAGGTGCTGGAACTGGAATTACAATCACTTCTAATTCCAACCTTAGACAAAACCCCTCAGCACAAGGATCACATATAGGCTATTCGTATGTAAGAGAATATCAGTTGGACAATGATGATGTTTTCCTTTCTATTATCGATCGTTCTTTTTTTAATGAACCAAATCAATACCATAAAAAAAGTTTTGAGCATATTTTTTACTGGAATCCTACCTCTTCTGCTATTCAAACTGATTATGTACAAGCCCAAAATGCTATTATGTTAGGGATGAATCCTAGAAATAGTTATGAAGCCTCTAATGGAAATCTACTTACAGAGTCATTATACGATTGTTCAGAAAACCTCATACGGTCTACTCAGAATGAGTATGAATCATTTTTTATCAATAATGATCTTCAGTATTATGCAAATTTTAATAGTATTCCATATCAACCTATAGATGGAGATAATCAAGAATTACCTTGGATGGAAAATGGAGATACCTATTTCACCTTCAGACAACCTCTTACCTATTCTCGTGTATCAGTCCCTACCTTTTCTCAAACTACTGAATACCTATCTAATGGACAAACCTATACAGATCAATATTCTACGTATGACGAGAATGCAAACCTAGTAGAAACAGAATCTATTGTGAGGGATGGAGAATCTACCGTATCTACTTTTTATTACCCTTATGATAGTGCCGTAGCTACCGTTACAGGAGTTTCCAATCTTGTTGCAGAAAAACAGTTTTCACAAATTGTAAAATCAGAATCTTTTTACAATAATCAAAAACTAGGAAGCGTATTGTTAAACTTTGCTGATACTAATAGTACAGGAAATAACGTACGTGTTACCAAATCTAAATCAGCAAAAGGGAATGATAACTTAGAGACAAAAGTGAATTATGAGTACTATGATACTGATGGAAACTTGCTTCAAAGTAGACAAGAAGATGGTGCGCCTATGAGTTATATCTGGGGGTATAATAATAAACATATCATTGCAAAGGTACAGAATATCACCTACGCTGACCTTGCTAATTTAACAACCATCACAACCTTACAATCTCAATCTAATAATGATACCAGTAGTTGTTTAGGAAATGGTAATTGTAATGAGCAGACATTACGTAATTCATTAACCACCCTTCGTAATGTTTTGCCAGATAATGCATATATGACAAGTTATACATACAATCCATTAATAGGGGTTACTAGTATTACAGACCCAAGAGGAAGTTCTCTCTATTATGTATATGATACCAATAATAGACTAAGTGAAGTGTATGATCAGAATTACAAACTACTTAGTAAGAATGAATATAATATTACCAATGATTTAATCAGCACACTAGGAGAAGATGCCATTGGCATTACAGCATGTGGTAGTACCATTCCAGATGAAACAGATCCTAACCCAAATCCAGATAACCCAGACGGACCTCTAATAGATATAGGTTCTCGCATGGCAAATAATACCATACAAAAAGAGGGACAAAGCTATCCAGCTTTAAGTAATTCAATAGACCTTATAGATACACAAACCAATAGCAGTAATGTGACTCTCTATTATCAAGCATTTCCTTATGGGGGATCAGGAAATTTGATGTATCGATGGAAAATTAAAGGAGAAATCTTCTCAGAGTATTCTTCAAGTGCTACATGGACAAAATTATTTGATTGCGCTACTCAAGATGCTAGAGGTATTGAAGTGATTTGTGAAGTAAAAGATATGACGCTAGGAATTACTGAGAGAGATAGATTACGTCATATAGTATTGTGTAACGACTAAAAACCAACAGGATGAAAAAAATTATAATCACACTTATAGGTATGCTTCCTGTACTAGGTATTGGACAGACTACAACAGAGAATTACGTAAAAACTATGGCGTATCAAGTAGCTACAGAAACAGATAATGTTTCAGAAGAACAGAAAATAGAAAGTATCACTTATTTTGATGGATTAGGAAGAGCTAAACAATCCATTGCTGTAAAAGCAGGAGGTGATAAAGAGAATATTGTAAGTCATACAGAATATGATGCATTAGGAAGAAGTCCTAAACAATATTTGCCTTTAGCCACAGCACCAGAGATTCCAAATCCATTAGATTTTACGAGTTCTCAAACCATTAAAACAGAAATAGGAATTTTTTATAACACGCCAAAATATGAAGATGCACAAAACCCATACTCACAAACGGTGTATGAGGCTTCTGGATTAGGTCGTGTGTTTGAGCAAGCTTCCCCAGGAAATTCATGGGCATTAAGCGAAGGACATACCGTTAAGATGGATTATCAAGTCAACCTTGATGATGAAGTGTACTATTATAATGTTATGTTTTCAGGGGGCGATACAGCTCTTCCTGAACTAACTCTCAATGGGTTTTATGGAGAAAGTGAACTTCGTAAGAATGTAACCAAAGATGAAAACTGGACGTCTACTTCTGGAAATAATCACACTACAGAAGAGTTTACCAATAAACTAGGACAAGTTGTTTTAAAACGTACCTATAATACAAATATTGCTCATAACACCTACTATGTGTATGACGATTTTGGAAATTTAACCTTTGTTCTTTCCCCTGAAGCAAGTGATCAAATCGTAAGTAATAATACGCTTGTCAATAATTATCAAGACATCCTAGATAAACTAGGATATCAATATACATACGATTATCATAACCGTCTTATCGAAAAGAAAATCCCTGCTAAAGGATGGGAGTATATAGTATACAATTTATTAGATCAACCTGTATTAACACAAGATGCCCGCTTGCGCGAAAGTAATCAATGGCTCTTTACAAAATATGATGCATTACAAAGGGTTGTTTATACGGGGTTTATTATTAATGGGGGGTCGAGACTAGCATTGCAGAATTATGCTAATAATACAGAGGTATATCCCAGTGTTTTTGAACATAGAGTTGATAACCAAAATAACATAGCAGGTACTGCTATGTACTATAGTCGCCAAAGTTTCCCTACAGGTACGATATCAAAAATTTTGACAATAAACTACTACGACACTTATGTAGATATGGCTGGACTTAATCTTCCAGATATAGTCTATGGTCAGAATGTAACAAATATTACTCAAGGATTACCAACAGTATCTAAAGTACGAATACTAGATACCGATAATTGGATTACTAGTGTGACTGGCTATGATGAAAAAGCACGCCCTGTTTTTGGTGCTAGTCTTAATACCTATCTAGGTACACAAGACATTTCAGAGTCATTACTAGATTTTACAGGAAAAGTATTAGAGAGTAGAACCACTCATCAAAAGACAGGACATCAAGAAATTGTAACGAAGGATTACCTTACGTATGACCATCAAAACAGGTTAATAACTCACATGCAACAGATAGATAGTGAGCCTATACAATTAATAGCCAGTAATACCTATGATGAGTTGGGACAACTGGAGTCTAAACGTGTGGGAGGACAACTCTTTGAAATAGGGTATGCAGATCTCGTAAAAGTAAGTGTATCTGATGATGGAAGTGTAATCGCTAAAACTGATCCAGAAGATGAAGACTCATATAATGCAGGGCTTGCTACTATTGGGAAATTAGAGGGAGATGGAGGACTTTCTTTTTCTGTAGAATCCATAGGTGCTGAATTAAGAGTAGGGTTCAATGATATTAATGTGGATGAAGGAGTATATGATATTAATTATTTTTACAGATTTCTAACTACATTGGTTAATGGTAAGTACAGGTATATTATTTATAAACGTCCTTTGGCAGGAGGTGGTGCAGAACCACTTTACACTGGTTACTATGATATAGATAGTAATGACTTTAAGATTGAGAGAGATGGAGACACGTTACATTTTATACAAAACGAAGCTGTCGTAATCGTTACCCAATTAGAAGATCCTAGTATTGCCCTTATTGGTGATATTAGTTTTAAAACACCAAGCTCACAAATCAGTAACCTTAATTTATACACTACTACGATTGATAAAAGCCTTCAAAAAGTAGATTATCAGTATAATGTGCGGGGATGGCTTACCGATATCAATCCTATTGGAGCAGCAGCTAAAGAGATGGATTTATTTCAATTTAAGATTAACTATGATGATGCTGTTGAAGGTGATGCTGGAATTGCGGGACGTGCTGTACCTCTTTATAATGGAAATATCTCGCAAACCACTTGGCAAACTGCAAACTCAGATACTAAAAAAAGAACCTATGGATACAAGTATGATGATTTAAACCGTGTTAAAGTAGCCTATAGTAGAAAAGGAGTTGATCTTACAGAGTATGACCATTTTAATGTATCTGGCATTGACTATGATAAAAACGGGAATATCCTTACCTTAATAAGACAAGGAGAAAATGAAAACCATAATGCACTAAATATGGATGACTTATCATATGCTTATGATGGAAATCAATTGTTAGGTGTCACAGATTCAAGTACAAGTGGTATTAAACATAAAGGATTTTATGATGGAAACACCTCTGGAAATGATTATATTTATGATGTAAATGGCAATATGACAGCAGATAAAAATAAGGGAATTACAACTATTGATTATAATCACCTTAATCTGCCTATTTTTATAAATATATCAGGAACTGATGCCTACAATAACCTACAAAAAGGTAATATCTCTTATATTTATGATGCAACGGGAGTAAAACAGGCGAAAGTTGTTCAAGACAATGCACATAACATTACCGTTACGACCTCTTATGCGGGAGCATATATTTATGAAAATAATGACGGTCTTGAGAAGCTGAAAATGATCTCACATCCCGAAGGATATATAGAACCTGTTCACAATACTACAAAATCTGTTAAAACGTTTAATAAAGAGACACAAACAACCTCTTTTTCTGAGTATCAATATGCTTTCAATTATACCGATCATTTAGGGAATGTAAGACTTACCTATAGTGATGCTAACGGAGATGGAGCTATTGAAAAAGCTACTGAAATTATATCAGAAAAACATTATTACCCTTTTGGATTACAGCAACGTGGGTACAATGACTTGGTTACCAGTAATGTAAATAGCGTTGCTAACCGATTTGGATTCGGAAATAAAGAATTAGGAGACGAACTTGGACTCGATTGGTATGATATTTCTGCACGTAATTATGACCCAGCAATAGGGCGATGGATGAATATCGATCCGCTTGCGGAAGCAATGAGAAGACATTCTCCGTATAATTATGCTTTTGACAACCCTGTTTATTATATAGACCCTGATGGAATGGCTCCAACAGGACCTCCTGATGATATTTATTTAGACGGTGATGGTAAGGAGATTCATAGAGTTGAAAATGATCAACCTGATAAAACATTTCTTGTAAAAACTAGTAAAAAGACTAATAATAAAGATAATTCAGGAGTAGCAAATACAAACCCTATTTCTTCTAAGGATAGAAAGAATACTGAGAAACAGATTAAGAACGGAAA
This sequence comes from uncultured Dokdonia sp., assembly GCA_937124495.1. Lineage (GTDB taxonomy): Bacteria > Bacteroidota > Bacteroidia > Flavobacteriales > Flavobacteriaceae > Dokdonia. The sequence continues at coordinate 6,928 of CAKZKZ010000441.1, forward strand.
TTTAGAAGGACCACATATGAATAATGTAGTTCAAATTGAAAATGCTGAAACGCAAAAAGATATGCTAGATTTTGTTAAAAGTAAAGATGATGGTAAGGGAGAAAATGTTAAGATAAATCTTAGTGCTGGTACAGTATCTGAACGAAATTTAGATAATTTTACAGAACACGGAGGAAATATTGAAGATGGTCAAGTTACAAACACTAGATCAGGATCTCCTTCTACTCCAGGAATTTCTGCAAAAGCTCAGATGGATGGCGATGTTGATTTTCATAGCCACCCTAGTGGTAAATCTACAATTACAAATGCTGATGGAACAACTACAAATGGATACACCTCACAATTCCCATCGAGAGATGATGTTATAAACGCTCAGAGAACAGGCAAAACGAAGTATCAATTTAGTATGGGTTCTAAAAAAGTTCACATTTACGATGGAACTGGTGTTATTGGTATTATACCTTTTAAAAACTTTGGAAAAATAAAATAATGATATTATGACAAAATTGATCTTATGTTTTCTTTGTATGTTCTCTCTTCAATTGATTGGACAAACTGAAGAAATTAATTCTCACCATTCTCTAATCAATGAATCATTAATGGAGCAATTGAAATTTGAAATGAAATCGTCAAATTATTCAGAGAGAAATGTTTTATTAGTTTACAGACCCTTAGATGAAATCAATAATACTAATAAGGGTATAACTTATATAAGTAATATTAATGAAGTTAAAATAAATTATCTGACAAGTAAAGAAATTAAAAAACTATCTCGTAAGGGAGTTAATTACTTAAAAGTATATCCAATTAAATTAGATAATAAGAATACTTTATCGATTTTAGTAGAAATGGTTTACCTAAAGAGAAAAACTCAAATTTTAGTTGGTAGCTCGACATATTATTTTAAAATCCCTTGTAATGATGGAGAGCTAAAACTTCATAATAAATCACAAAACATGTTTTAAATTAGGTGATGTAGTAAAATTGGATGTCCCAAATTAGGTCATTGCTTAGAATAATAAATTAAGTTATTGAAAAACAGTAATTCTATTAAAAATGAATTGCTGTTTTTCTTTGTTCTTTGGTATTTTGAAAAAAGAGAAAGTTTCTTAATCCTCATTAAACTGCTACCTCTATGATTCTTTTGAAAAGGAATACTTCTTATAAGAGGTTATATTGGTATATAGTTTATTATGTTTGTTGGCCATAAAATAAATTAGAAAGTGAAAAAGTAAAATCAACTTGCAAAATTCGGGTAAAGTGAGCCACCCGTGCCGGATTAAATTAAGCAGTGTAAATGAAGTGCTGGTTCTTCCATAGGAAACCTATTAAGAGGTATACCAGATGGAACTCAAGTTAGGATTGCTCCAGTATTTGACCCTAGATTCAATTAATAATATAACTTTAGGTCATAATATATAAATTAGCTTTAAATGATTTTATAATTTATTGACATGTAATGTATAGTCAACATCTAAAGACTTTAATTTTTAAAACTAATGATTAAGAAATTATTAAAAAATAAGACAGAAGATTTTATATTAAAGAAAAGTTATAATGGAGAAATTCTAACAAATGATTTAGATTATAAAAGCTTCATTACTAAATATAATGGAGGTTATTTTTATAACAATGCTCTGCATCTTTATGGTTTTTCAAAAAACTCTCCTTT
>CAKZKZ010000442.1 GCA_937124495.1 uncultured Dokdonia sp.
ACAAAAGAACAAGCAGAAATGTACTGCCTTTGGAGAACAGATATGGTCATGTATTTATATGCGACAGCTAAAAATGAAAGAAGGAGAAATAAGCGTCCAAAAGAAATCCGCTACAGATTACCCACGCAAGAAGAGCTCGTACAGGCAAAAATATTTTTTAAAGAACAAGAAGAGTTTAGTATTACTAGAGAAGAATTACCATTACATCTTCAATTAAAAGATATAAAATTTAGACACTTTACTTTTTTCAACATCTCAGAATATACAACAGATTCAATTTCGCTCGGGTCAAATTGGAGAAATAAAACACCTACTACGTTCCCTAATGATTATACCGGATTTAGATGTATTTGTGAAGTAAATTATTAAAAAAAAATTATAAAAAACAAACGTTAGAAATTAAAAATAATGTCATTTTGACAAGGTTTTTTGTTTTTTAACATACCATATCAAAAATTGATATTAGATTTACTTCAAATCCTTTTTTATGAGAAAAAGCATCCTTTTTGTAGTACTATTCTGTATAGGAATCTGTACTGCATTTGGTCAAGATAAATTTACGCTTAGTGGTACTGTATCAGACAATGCGAGTAATGAAACACTCATAGGTGTCAATATTCTATTTCCAGAAATATCAAACGGTGTTGTTACCAATTCTTATGGGTTTTACTCTATTACATTACCAAAAGGCACTTACCAGGTTATTATAAGCTATTTAGGGTATAAAGAAATCACAGAAACTATTGTACTAGACAAGGATATACGTAAAGATATGTTACTTTCTTTAGCTACAGAATCGTTAGACGAAGTAATCATTGAAGAAAAAGTAGAGCGCGTTAACATTAGAAAACCGCAGATGAGTGTAAATTCTCTCTCTGCCGAAACTATAAAACGAATTCCTGTGGTACTTGGAGAAGCAGATGTCATCAAGTCTATTTTGTTACTTCCTGGAGTTACCAGTGCTGGAGAGGCCGCTTCTGGTTTTAATGTACGCGGTGGTGCAGCAGATCAGAATTTAATACTCCTTGATGAAGCGATCATATTTAACTCCTCACATTTATTCGGTCTCTTTTCTGTCTTTAATCCAGACGCTATTAAAGATTTAAAACTATACAAAGGAGGGGTTCCTGCACGATTTGGAGGAAGAGCTTCCTCCGTATTAGATATCTATCAAAAAGAAGGGAATAGTAAACAATTTAAAATGAATGGAGGAATAGGATTAATCTCTAGTAGACTACTTTTAGAAGGTCCTATTAAAAAAGACAAAGGTGCTTTCCTTGTAGCAGGGCGCTCTTCGTATGCAAATCTATTCTTACCCCTGTTTGATATAGATAATAGACTTTCCTTTTTTGACCTCAACACAAAACTGAACTATAAGATTAATGATAATAACAGTATCTATCTCTCAGGATATTTTGGGAGAGATGACTTTAGTATAAGCGATAGCTTCTCCAATAATTATGGAAACGCTGTAGGTAATTTTAGATGGACACATCTTTTTTCAGATAAACTTTTTTCTAATCTATCCGTTATTTATAGTGATTATTTTTATGGACTAGATCTTGATTTTGTAGGCTTTACTTGGGATTCTGGAATTACTAATTTTAATCTTAAATATGACTTAAAACATTACCTCAATGAAAAAATTCAATTAAACTATGGGATTAATAATGTCTATTATGCCTTTAACCCTGGTAAAATAGAACCAGACGGTCCAGATTCTGGTATTGTAGAAGACCAACTCACCAAGCAATTTGCCAATGAGTTTGCTGCTTATATTGACGTAGAACATAAAATCACAGATAAGTTAAACATTCAATACGGAGTACGTTGGAGTAATTTTATACGTTTAGGACAGGATGAAGTAAATGTATATGAAAATGATAATCCTGTGATTTTTGATCCGTTTTTATTGGTGTATAAAGGTGCAGAGATTAACAATGTAGACACTTCTTTCAGTCGAAGTGACAAACTAGCTACATTCAACACTTTTGAACCAAGATTTGCCCTATCCTATGCATTTGATGATGACACTTCTATAAAGGCAAGTTACACCTATCTCGCTCAATACATACATTTATTATCTAACACAAGTTCTCCTACCCCACTTGATGTATGGACACCTAGTGGTCAGTTTGTAGACCCACAGTTATCTGATCAGTATGCCTTAGGATTCTTTAAAAACTTTAAAGATGATGCCTACACCATAGAAACAGAAGTGTTTTATAAAGACATTGACAATCGTATCGATTATATAGATGGTGCTGACCTTATTGCAAATGACGCCATAGAGCAAGTTATTTTAAGTGGTGAAGCAAGAGCTTATGGGCTAGAAGTTTTATTCCGTAAAAATGAAGGTAAGCTAACAGGATGGCTCGCATACACACTTTCTAAATCAGAACAACGTACTCCTGGTAGAAATGAAAATGAAGTAGGAATTAATCTAGGTCAGTGGTATAATACACCGTATGATAAAACCCATGATATTTCTGTAAATGCCAATTATGAGCTCAATGACAGATGGCGTTTTGGAGCCAATTTTATTTACCAAACGGGACAGCCAACAAATTTCCCTGTAGGGCAATTTGAATTTCAAGGACTTGTCATTCCTACCTATGGTTTTAGAAACGAGCAACGACTCCCAGATTTTCATCGTATAGATGTTTCGGCTACACTAACTCCCAAACAAAATAAAGAGAAAAGGTGGCGTTCTGAATGGGTATTTAGTATCTATAATTTATATAGTAGAATGAATGCTGCTTCTATTAATTTTAGACAAAACCAAGAAACACGTGTCAATGAAGCTGTAAGAACTTCCATTTTTGGTATCATTCCATCGGTGACCTATAATTTTAAGTTTTAAAATGAAAGCATTAGGATACATATTACTTATCTGCATAGCATTCATAACAATGAATTGTGAAGATGTCGTAGAAGTAGACCTACCACCAGAAGAACCAAAACTAGTAATAGACGCTTTAATTCGACTCAATCTAGAAGAACAAGGTTCTCCGGTACGTATAAAAGCGACTATAACAGGTGCTTTTTTTGATGAGATTACGCCTACACCATTAACCCGTATGCAGCTTACTAATGAAGCAATTACGACCACAGCAGGAGTTGTATTTCTCACGCAAGATCCAGATAGCCCCAATGAATACATTCCAGGTACCGACGAAGGTGGACCTGATCCCAGCGGACTCGTTCCCAATAGTTTTTTTACAGAAGGGAGACTTATCCTTACTTTTGAGTTTGAAGAAGAACTCTATCTTGCGGAAACCCGTTTTGCTCCTGCTCCCGCTATAGACTCTGTGATACAAGGAGATCAAACACTATTTGATGAAGACGATATAGAAATCATTGTAACATTTACAGATATTCCAGAACAAGAGAATTTTTACGTATTTGATTTTGATTTTAACGAGTTCCTAACGATAGAAGATCGCTTTTTCCAAGATCAGCAATTTGATTTCTCCTATTTCTATGATCTCAATTTACAAGCTGGAGACATGCCTAATATAAGTATTCTAGGCGCAGATGAATCCTTTTATAATTATATGGATTTACTTATAGAACAAAGTGATCTTACAGATAATGGCCCTTTTCAAGTACCTGTTACGACTGTTCGAGGTAATATTTTAAAAGCAGAGGGCGTAGACAATATCAATATTTTTGATAATGTAGGAAGACCCCAAGAGTTTGTCCTTGGGTATTTTGCAGTATCACAAGAATTTAAAACCAGTATTACCATAGAATAGCTGTTTAATTACGCTTTCTCGAAAGCGTACTCAACATACATACCATGAAAAAGATATTATTTTTACTACTCATCACCTGTATATTTACCAATTGTGAAGATGTCGTTGATATAGATTTAGATTCGGAACCACCTCGCTTGGTAGTGGACGCTTTAATACGTGTAGATGCATCACAAGATCTTACGGAAGCTAATATCTACATATCACTTACTTCATCATTTTTTGGAGAAATAGAACCTACTGAAATAGAAAGTATGCAAATCCTCAATGAAGAAAGTGGTGCTTTTGTTCCTTACGAGCCTGTAACTGGAGAACCTGGATTATACCGTCCGTTTCCTGCGACGGGAGCACCTGTATCCCCTGATAATAAAGTTCTCACTAGTTTTCTTATGAATCCAGATCCAGTGTATATCTTGACGATCACCTTTCAAGATGAGTTATACCTCGCAAGAACTTCTTTTGCTCCTACTACGCCTATAGATGAAATTACAGTAGGACAAGAAATCTTATTTGATGAAGACGATACTGAGCTTATTATATCATTTACAGACACCCCAGATAGAGAGGATTTTTATGTGTTTGATTTTAGTTTTAATGAATTCCTAACCGTAGAAGACACTTTTTTCCCAGGGCAAAGCTTTGAGTTTTCTTACTTTTTTGATGGAGAAGAACTTCCGCTTGAAGCTGGAGAAGAACTAACAGTAAGTATCTTAGGTGCAGACGAAACATTTTATGACTACATGGAACAACTCATTACACAAAGTGACCTTACTGATGGTGGTCCTTTTCAAGTGCCTGTATCCACCGTGCGAGGAAACATCCTAAATGCAGAAGGCATAGACAATATAGATATATTTGATAATGTAGACAGACCTAATAATTTTGCACTAGGGTATTTTGCCATTGTACAAGAGTTTAAAAGCACCGTCATTATTGAGTAATTAAAAATAATATCATAAGAACATTCAGGGGTTGAGCAAAAAATTTAGACAAAGTTTCGTATACCTAGACTTTTTTGTTTAGCTCACTGGGTTATATTGCTCTTTAAAGGACTTCGTGAATCTTCGATTTCTTTTTTTTGGCAATGAAAAAAAGAAAAGAATGAACTTATCACTATTGATGCCTCAATTTGTTTTTTCTACCTTTGAACCAAAATAAACAAACTCATGCTTATTATAGGAATAGGAGGCGGTACTGGAAGTGGAAAAACGACTGTTGTCAATAAAATCATATCAGAAAGCCCTGACAATGAAGTAACCATCATCTCTCAGGATTCATACTATAAAGATCTTTCACATCTTGACTACACCTCTAGAACTAAAGTAAATTTTGACCACCCTAACTCTATAGACTTTAAACTCCTATGTAGTCATCTGGCACAATTACGTGAAGGTAAATCTATAGAACAACCCGTCTATTCTTTTGTAGAACATAACAGAACTGATGAGACTGTCACCACACACCCTAAAAAAGTAATTGTGGTAGAAGGCATTTTGATTCTTACAGATCCTATGATCCGTGATTTATTTGATATCAAAATATTTGTACACGCAGATAGTGACGAGCGTTTAATACGCCGATTAAAACGTGATATTTCAGAACGTGGACGTGATCTTCAAGAGGTATTAAACCGATATCAAACTACGCTCAAACCCATGCATCAACAATTTATTGAGCCTACAAAAGAATTTGCAGATATGATTATTCCAAATAATCGTTATAATACTGTCGCTGTAGATATTGTACGCACCATAATTAATGAGCGCTTATCGTAAGCGTTTTAGTATCTTCGTAACTATGGGGTTAAAATCATTGCAACATAAAAAATGGTTTAAAATTGTAAGCAACAAATATGTGCTTATACTTCTTATCTTTATTGTATGGATGTTCTGGTTTGATGGTAATTCGTTACTCATTCATAGAGAACTTAATGGAGACATTGACAAACTAAAAGGAAACCAAGAGCATTTTGAAAACAAGATCAAAGAAGACCAAGATCAAATCAAAAAGCTAGAAGATAAAGAAGGTATAGAACGTTTTGCGCGCGAAGAATACTTAATGAAAAAACCTGACGAAGATATTTATATCATAGAATACGAAGATAGCATCCAAAAAAATGACAAAGAATAAACTCTTTACCAATTTTGACCCAGTGTCTTCAAAAGCTTTCAAACAAAAAATACAGTTTGATTTAAAAGGCGCATCTTATCATGACACCCTTATCTCTCATACCAATGAAGGTATAGATGTCAAACCTTTTTATCATAGAGATGAAGCACAAGAATTTTCAGAAATTCCTGGTACACCTTCCCAATGGTATATAGGAGAAGATATTTTTATCCTAGACGCTAGCAAGGCTGCAAACACCGCAAAAGAAGCGATTGCTGCCGGAACAGAAGCTCTATACTTTAGTGCCGATGCCCCTTTTGATGCACATCAGTTATTTGTAACATTAGGTGATATAAAGACACCTATTCATTTTAAACTGCAATTTCTAGATGAAGCCTTTTATAAAGAAATCATTCAAGAAGCAGGAGATCATACCGTCTATCTACATATAGATCTGATTCGTCAACTAGCTGAAGATGGGAATTGGTATCACAACTTAAAAGAAGATCATCGTATTCTTGATAGCATTCTAAAACATGAAAAGAACACCCTTTCAGTAGACATTGAT
>CAKZKZ010000443.1 GCA_937124495.1 uncultured Dokdonia sp.
AAATTCCAATTCATTGATAATCAAGACTATTTTGCTTTCGCGAAAGCGCAACAAATTAGTAACAATAAGGATGTATGAATTAGTATTCTATTTTTGTCATGTATTCAGGTAGTATCAATATATTGATTAGCGAAGTGTTCGGATTTTCTTGATCATGTCTTTGTACTTGTCACTTAAAGTTGCTTTGTGATTTCCTTCTAATAGAATGAAGTTATCCATAGGAACAATCTCAACGATTTTATCGGTATTGATAATAAAATTACGATGTGTCCTACAGAATTTGGTGGTGCTTAAGAAGTCTAAAATTTTAATCAAAGAAATAAGAATGACAAACTTCTCTTTCTCAGTGATAATATTACAGTATTTATCTTCTACTTCTATATAGATAATTTCTGAAACATGTACTTTTTTTAAGGACTTCCCCTTTTTAATAAATAAATACTCATCGCCTACTACTGCATTTCCATCTTCAATAGATATGGTATTGGGTTGCTCATAAAAACGCTCAATAGCTTGCTCTACAGCATAAACTAACTCCAATTCATTATAAGGCTTAACGATATATGCATACGGCTTAGTCAATTTCGCTTGTTCAAATATCATACGATCCTGAGAGCTTGTAAGAAAGATAAAAGGTTTTTGTTTTTCGGGCATTGCACACATGGTTTCTGCAATTGTAATTCCTTCAGGTTGCTCGTTTAAAAAAATATCTAAGATCAATAGGTCAACATTCTCATGTAATATCACATTCATTGCTTCTCGATAAGTATCAGCAACAGCAATTACATTTAATCCATTATTTTCAAGCAACATTTTAATCGCTTGTTGTTCTTGCAAATTGTCTTCTACAAGTAATACGTTCAAATGTTCCATTATGATTTTTTTTTGGGGAGTGATAGTATGATTTTGGTTCCATTGCCTAATTCACTTTTAATGTTGAATTCTCCTTGATTTTTTATTATCATAGACTTAACCAAATGCAGACCTAATCCAGTTCCTATACTATCTTCATGTTTCTTTTTAGAAAGTAGTTGTGTATGTTTAAGCAGCTCTTCTTTTGTGTCTTCATCCATACCCATGCCTGAATCTTCTACTATCAAGTCATAATATGCACCTTGTTCTTTACTATATACTTTAATACGATCGCCTGATTTTGAAAACTTGATGGCATTGTCTAACAGGTTTCGTATCATAATTTTTAAAGATTCCTGATCTGCTTCAACGACATGTTTTTTATCTATCTGATTTTCAAAAGAAATCTTCTTTTCATTCATTAACGGAATGTAATTATAGGCTACATGCGTTACTGTTTTAAATAACTGTAAATCATTTATTTTAAAATAGGATTGTTTGGTTTGTAGTAATGCCCAGTTTAATAAATTATCTAGTAACCTATAGGCTCCATTGACAATAGCGCTATTTTGTTGCAGGGTTTCTTTTACTAAAGCTGTATTCGCTGTTTCAAGGTGATATAATACATTTTTATTGCTAGATTTAATCGCATTTACTGAAGAGCGTAAATCATGACTTACAATAGAAAACAGTTTATCTTTAGTTGTATTTAATTCATTTAAACGTTCTTTTTGCTCTGAAATAATAGCATTTCTTTTTATTTTCTCTCTATAAAAAAAGAAGGTAATCCCTAATAACAGTAATAAGATTCCTGCTGATATTATTGATCCATTACGTTGTACTGCTTTAGTTTTATTTTCGGCTTCTAGTACATTTACTTCCTCCTGTTTTTGTGCTACTGCTATTTTCTTTTCTAACTGTGCCGTTTCATAAATTTTATTCTGATTGTTTAAAGAATCTTTCCACTGTTCATATTCTTTTCTGTATACTAAGGCTTTTTTAAAATCGTTTCGATTTTCTTCAACTACGGCCATGTTTAGGGCTCCAATACTTTTGAAGTTGAAATCTTTCAAATGCTTCGATAAATTATAAGCTTTTTTAAAATAAGAAATAGCTTCAATATCTCGATATTGTTCATAGTATAGGCTTGCCATACTATTATAACAATTGAATAAGGGTAAAGAGTCCTTTTTAGACTCCCTATAATTCAAGTCTTGCTTTAAGTAAAGCTCTGCTTTTTCATACTCTTCCAAAAACATATTACTTAAACCCATATTATGGTATACACTAAACTTTTGAATACCAAAAATATCTGGGTTTTGTATGCTATCTATCTTACGGTAATACGCTAAAGCTTTCTTGTAATTAAGCTCTTCAAAAGCAATTGAGCCTAGATCCATCAGAATATAATTCATAAAGTAAAAGTCTTTTGAAACTTTATTAAATTCTTCTTTAGCCTCAGTGTATAATTGTTTGCTTTTAAAGCTTTTTGCACGAAAAAAATGGCAATAATTTTTTATGTCATTATCTATTTCCTCTTCTAATAAAAGTTTTGACGTATAAACTAAGGTAGAATCCCATTGTTTATTAAGAAAAAAACTACGTGTGTTTTTAAAGTGGATTAAGCCTGAGTATTGTTCACTTTTTTTAAAGATAGCCCTATTTAAAACTGTCTTCTGATCTTCTATTTGAGAGAATCCATAAGAAGTAAATAAGATAAATATCAATAACACAATATTTTCTTTATTCATTGACTATTAATTAATTACCTTTAATTTAAAGATACAATATTCAATGAATTAAAAAAAACAGAAGATTTCTCTTCTGTTTTTTTTAATTTCTATTACCCTTTGGAGTTAGGATCATTATTCTCTTGAGTGACAACAACAGTTCCTCTTTTAGTAGTATTATCATCTATATATTCTGAATTATCAAATTCTGCAACACCCGATAGAATAATTGTAATACATTCATCTTTTTCAATCTTAGGATTATCATCAAAGTTAACTGGATAACCTTTATTAACATTATACTCTTTATTAAAACTAGACATCAAAGTACCATCAACAGAAGAAGCATCTATAGTATAAATCTTGTTACTCAAATTTGATTGATAAGTTACATTTGACTGGACGGGTACAAGCTTTCCCTCTCCTTTTTTTATCTTTTCATCAATTCCTTCTTGAATAAGTATATTTCCTGAAATTGTAAGCGAAGTACCCTCTTTATTCAATATAGCACTAAAAGATGGTGCAATTTCATTAGTAATCTGTTTTTTAGCATCTAAATCTTTAATCGTTTCCATAATAATGTATTTAAAATTTCTCCTACTCTATAAGCTTTTCGGATATCGCTTTTTTTTAAATTCTAGAATTGTATTGAATTGCTATACTATTCAGATTAGCAATTCAATACAAAGAGAAGGCACAAGCGATTGCTTTAAAATTAAAATGGAAGGAAAGAGGATATTCTTTGAACGAGATATAGGAAATAATGAAGTAAACATCTGAATATACTATAGTTATCAAAAAAATGAATGTATAAAGTAGTATCAGTTTATTAAAACAAAAAGCCTCATATATTTGGTATATATGAGACTTTATTTAATATATGAGAAAAAATAAAAAGAATTTAAAACGTCATTCTGAATTTATTTCAGAATCTTATAGTTAATCATAAGAAGGATGAGAAACTGAAACAAGTTCAGTTTGACGAGAATTATAAAACTTTCTATCTATTCACTAGGCGGCATATCATAAAAGAATTGCTCTTTAACAATTTTTCCGTCTTTTACTTCATATACTGCTATTTCTGAAGATTGAGAGCGATAGCCACTTGGGCGATGTGTAGTATCCATCTCAAAGCGAACAGAAAACCAATTATCTGCCACAGTAGGTTCACTTACTTTACTACTATGCACTTCAAAAGTTTCTTCCCACCACGTTCCTTTTTGAGCAACAGCTTCCATACCTTGTACTTCTTCCATCTGTGCTCCTTTAGGTTCAATACTTATAATATCGGTACTATACAAGTTTTGATAACAGCTACCATAATCTCCTTTATTACACCAACTGACTAGTTTTTCTGCGATTTCTTTAGTTTCCATTTGATATCATTTTTTAAGGTACATCACGTACAATTCATTGTTTTGTTTAAAAATAACACATCTAAACATGCATTACAAGCCTCTTATGTTAAACAAAGTTTACTTTTTTTAATACCTTTAATAATAACTAATCAATAAAAACAGCACATCTTATGGAAGATTTTAGTCCTAATATTTTAGCATTGCTTGCCGCTGCTGCCTCCTCTTTGGTGGTAGGATTTTTTTGGTATGGCCCTTTATTTGGGAAAGCTTGGATGAAAGAATCTGGCATGACCGAAGAAAAAGTTAAAGGAGGAAATATGGCACTCATTTTTGGGTTAAGTTTTGTATTTGCTTGTTTTCTAGCAATCACTATGTGGGCACAAGTTCTGATAGGTGGTGGAGGTGGAGAAATTCACGGACAAGCACCTTTTCTTACGTTTAAGCATGGTGCTTTTCATGGAGTACTTATGGGTCTTTTTGTGATCCTTCCCGTTTTAGGAACGATAGCTTTATATGAACGCAAGTCAATAAAGTATGTCTTAATAGCTGTAGGATATTGGACAGTAACCTTAGCTATTATGGGCGGTATTGTTAATGCCTGGTTATAAATATTTCACTAAAAAAGAGCTCATTAAAGAGGCCATTTCTTTTTAATGAGCCTTTATGTTTTAAATGGAGTATGTTGCTTATATGCCTTCATTTTAATTTGCCTAACAAGTGGCTTAAACAACAATGTAGCAAGCGTCCTTCGATGTCTTACATAACATGTAAGATGTTCTGGGATTGCACCTAGTGTACTTTTAATCTCTGAAGAGGTTCTTCCAAAATTAACTTCACCTACCTTCATTTCAATTCCTAAACGAACATAGTCATTCAGAATTCTAGGATATATAGACAGCTCCTTATTTCGGGTATAATCTATCCCAATAAAATGAGCATCTAATCGATTGTTTACTTTAAACGCTGTGGCAAACCCCACCATTTGATTCTCGTACCAGTAGGTGTTTATGAGTACGCTTTCGCGAAAGCGTATTTTTAATAATCTATACGTTTCTATTTCTAGATCTATGGTCTTAAATAACGCTCGGTCTGTGATATTGCTATAGAGTTGTTGCAACTCATTACGATAGGTATCAATATCTTCTGCCTCAAAAGATCGTATCTTTAATTGAGCACTCTTTTTATCTGCTTTATTAACCTTAACACGATACTTTGATTTTAACGATGTCTTGTAGTGATCAAAATCTGTCCATGCTGCACGTATCTTAAGGCGCATATTAGGCTCTACAGCAAACGACTGAAATTGATGTTTTTCTACTTCAGAAACAACAGGAAGATCTTCATCTATAAAATCTTTGAAAAAGAAGACAGATGCTTTCTTTTGCGTTTGTACTGTTTTAATTTCTTGAGCAATTTTCTTATAGACAGGTTCTTTGGGGGTTCCTTCTTTGATAATAACGCCAAAGTTTCCGCTTAAAAATACATTACCACACACAATGGTATGTACGTTGCGAGCGCTTATATAACACTGTAAAGAACGAGCTATCCGTTCTGAAAACGGCAGATGTTCTTGTGCATTATCTATCGCAACACTCATACGTTGTAAAATGGCTAGACTTATAATGACCTCATTTTGAGAAAGCACCAAATAACAATATTCTATTTTGGGATTTGCCTTCTCAAATGCCTCCAGAAACTCTCTCGTAAAATAAAGTGTGTTTTTACAGGCTAATGTTGTAAAAGTGTCGTCTGGGACTTCTTGCACAGAAGAATGATATGTTACTTCTATATTACTCAATAGTAGATGCTTTTCGTCTTGTAGTTAAATAAACTCCTAAGAAAATCAATGCTGCAGCAAAAATACGTATTCCTGTAAGGGT
>CAKZKZ010000444.1 GCA_937124495.1 uncultured Dokdonia sp.
AAAGTCGAGGTTGATAAAATGAAAGCAAATGGGGAAAAAGTCCCTCACCTTGCTGCAGTTATCGTTGGAAATGATGGAGCAAGTCTTACATACGTAGGTAGTAAAGTGCGTGCATGTGAACGCGTTGGTTTTGAATCTACGCTTGTTAAAATGTCAAGCACAACAAGTGAAATAGAATTGTTAGATAAAATAGAAGAACTTAATACAGATTCAAATATTGATGGTTTTATTGTACAATTACCATTGCCTCCACAAATAGATACACAAAAAGTATTACTCGCTGTAGATCCAGATAAAGATGTAGATGGATTTCATCCTACCAATTTTGGGAAGATGGCATTAGATATGAGTACATTTATTCCAGCAACTCCTTTTGGGATTTTAGAATTGTTAGAGCGTTATGATGTCTCAACTAAAGGAAAACATACTGTGGTTATAGGTCGTAGTCATATTGTAGGACGTCCTATGAGTATTTTAATGGGACGTAAAGGATTTCCAGGAAACTCTACGGTAACCCTTACGCATAGTCATACTAAGAATATTACCCAGATAACGTCACAAGCAGATATTATTATTACCGCATTAGGAGTTCCTGGATTCTTAAAAGCAGAAATGGTAAAAGATGATGCTGTGATTATTGATGTAGGAATCACACGTGTGCCAGATGAAACTAGAGAGCGTGGATATTATATTACAGGCGATGTAGATTTTGAAGCAGTAAGTAAAAAAGCATCCTATATCACTCCTGTTCCAGGAGGTGTGGGGCCTATGACGATAGCGATGCTTCTTAAAAACACATTATTAGCAAGAGAGCGCCACAGAGCAATGAACTAGTATTTTAATATTAGTTCTAGTAGTAGCTAAATAAGATAAGTGCATTGTCATGTACTACCTGAAAATAAATAAAAAAACCAGTCAGGATATATTATAATATACTTGACTGGTTTTTTTCTCTCATTTGTCTATAGCCTCCATAGCAGTAAATGTTGTCTTGTCTATGAATCTAGAGAGATTTTAGTTTTTGACTATTTTCTTAGTCAACGTATTTCCGTTTGCGTCATCAATTTTTACAAAATAGATTCCTGTTTTAAACTTAGAAAAATCTATACCTTCAGAAGTATATACACCTTGATTGATAACTTTTCCAAGAATATTAATGATTTGATAGTCGAGTAAATTGTTGTTTTGTCCTTGAATAAAAATCCTTTCTGAAGTAGGATTAGGGAAAACAGATAGTTCTAGACTTTCAAATTCTGCAGCACCAAGAGCACCATCTTCAAGACGAAAAATATTATAAGAAAAACTATCTGTAAAATAAAGATCATCTTGGTAACTTGTAATTCCAAGTACTGACGACACACTTATAGAGGATTCAAGTGGCTCTGCTGTAAGAGGAAGACTTTGAGTTAAATCAAATTTTATAATAGATGGATTTGAGGAGTTTGCTTCAAGACCTACAAAGAGTGTATTATTGACAAAATAACTGCTCTGCACAAAGGATTCGAATTCATCAAACGTAGAAACTATTGTTTCTGAAGTTGGATTAGTGATGTCAATTTTTATAAGATCAACACCAATGGTATTATTATATTTAAAATAATACAGCTCATTATTTATTATTTGTGCAATTACAAAACTATTATCAGACTCAGGAACTGTAAAAAATAATTCAGGATCAGACATTCCTAGGGTATCTGCTCTATAGATCATCCAAACGCCTGAAGTACGGACTGAATAATAAATAAATCCCTCGTGGTAAATAATGCCATTATTTGTGCCTAAATTTAATGAAGTGTCATCTATGAAAACTTGGTCAGTTGAAGGTAACCCTTGGTTAAGGTCTATTTTGATAACACCAGGCAGGAGACCAAATAAAAAATTCAATTCAAGGTCATGTGTTAAATATAGAGGGCCAACGCCAGGAGTTATAGATGCTTCACTTACAGTTTCTATAACATTTGGATTATCAAAAGGAAGTTTGTAAACTCCAGCGACTCTTTCATCATTATTTCCAAAAACACTGACAAATAATTCATCTTCAATGGTTACTAAAGAGAAAGGAACATTGACGAAAAAAGCGTCTGTAAATACTTCTTGAGCTTTTAAAATTGTAGTAAAAAGGAGTAAGGTAAAAAGTAATTTTAATTTCATGTTTAATTTTCAGTAAGTTATTTTTTTATTTCTCAGAAGCCTCCATAGCAGCAAATGCAGCACCTATAAGTCCAGCATGATTCTTTGTTTTTGCAGCGTCAAGAGGAACTTTTGTTGTAAGAATATGTCTATACGTATCTATGTGTTTACTAATGCCACCACCTATAATATAGTGATCAGGAGTGCAAAGAAGTTCTACTTGTTTTAAGAAAAAATCAAAACGTTCGGCCCATTCTTCATAAGAAAGCTTTTCTCTTTTTCTGGTAGAATTTGCAGCATACACTTCAATAGGTTTTCCTTTGTATTGCATACGTCCTAATTCAAAATTAGGAATTAATTGTCCATTGTAGAAAAGACCACTACCTATTCCAGTACCTACTGTAATAACAGCTACAAGGCCTTTTTTTCCTTTACCAACACCAAAACGCATCTCTGCAAAAGCAGCAGCATCTGCATCATTAATAACGGTGAATGGGAGTCCTGTTTTTTCTTCAAATAGTTTGTCTATTTGTACATTAAGCCAGCTTTTATCCATGTTTCCATAAGCCTTTGCTTGCCCATTTACAATCACAGTAGGAAAGCCTACACCTACAGGACCTTTCCAATCAAAATGATCGATAAGTTGTTGGATGCATTCGGCAACTGCTTCAGGTGTAGCTGGTTGTGGAGTGGGTATTCGGAAACGTTCTCCTAAATAATCTTCTTTTTCTAAATCTACAGGGGCGCCTTTAATACCTGTTCCCCCTATATCAATGCCTAAAATTTGCATAGAGTTAGTCATTTTTTATCAACCCGTCGAAGATAACTATTTTCAAGAATATGCATAGAATATCAGTGGTTTTTCAAGTAAAAAAAAAGTAATCCCTTTTATCTTAATAGGATGTAATTGTTTTAGAAGGTATTATACGCTTTCGCGAAAGCATATATGATTTATCTAAGAATTAAGTGAAATAATAAAGAAAGACTTATTACAAATCTAACCATTGTTTGAAGGCAGCTGCTTTATTTTTTCCAATGACAATATCAATTTCAGATGTTGGTTGTACTTGAATTTTAAGTTTACTATTACCAAATTTTGTAATCGTTTCAATAGCCGAAATAGCAACAATGATTTGTCTATTTGCTCTGAAAAATGATTTTTCATCTAAGTAAGTATAAATGAGATCCAAGCTTTCACTTGTTGTAGAGCGTTTACCATCTTTACGCACAACATAGGTAATTGTATTCTCTACGTAGATGTAAGAAATATCTTCTGTTGCTACTGGCAACAACTCATTACGGACATAGGTGAGAATACGTTGTTTTGTTGTTGTTTTTGGTGTTTTAATTTCTTCTGTTTCTGTAACAGTTTCAAGTTGTTCTTCTACTAATTTTTGTTTTTCTTCACGTTCTTGTTTAAAATCAGATAAATTCTTTTGGTAATTTTCCAGCGAAGTATTTAGCTTAGATAGACTAAGAACACCATCTTCTAACTTTATACTTTTTAAAACCAATTGTTTTTCATAATAACTACTTATAATACGTATAGATGCTAAAAAGAAAATTAATGTAATAAGCCCAATAATGACAAATGCAATATATATTTGGCTACGTATATTACTAGCTTGTTCAATCACCCTTTCTTTATTAATATGACAGGCAATAATCCAATCTGAATTTAGGACTGGCATTAAATGGATAATTTCTGAAGAGACAATAGAATCTGTCTCCTTAAAAACCATATCATATAGCCCCTCTGCTGTAAATTCGTTTTGTATCCCCGAAGCTAACGCATCACTTAGTGGAGGTATATCACCTATTCTTTTATTATCAGGATAACATATATACTTTCCTGACCAATCTAATACAGAATTAAAAACGTTTTTGTTATTTGTATTTTTTATACTCTTTTTAATACGCTCTTTTAATTTTGATTTCTCAGCTTTATCTGTGACGCCTTCACTCATTGTTGCTATAATATACGCTTCTTGCTGAGCAGCTTCTATATCATTAGATAGGGCATTATTCATACTCAATCGCATAAAGAAAGGCGTGGCGATAAGTGCTATAATGACATACAATATAGAAAGGCTTATTGCAGTGTATAGATAATATGGATGATATTTCATCAAAAATTATTTTAATTAACGTGTAGCTAAAATAAGACTTTGCTACAGATGAAGCTGTTTTTTGAGGTTTTGAGATTCCTTTTTAATGGTAAAATTTCCGTTTAAGCAATTTTGTATTCTTTAAATTGAGTAATACTAAAGGAGGAGAGTTACATTTGTGATAGGAATAATGTTTTATATGTCTTGTTGTTATCATTATATAAAGATAACAACTTAAAAAAATAAAGTATTGAAACGTAACTCATATATTAAAATTGGTATCATTAGTATTGCAAGCATTGTTTGTATATTAAGTGTATACGGTATTTTTAATTATAAAGGAGTAGATACAAGAGAAGCAAAAACAGAAATTAGTATCACTACCAATGAGTTGTTTAAGGATTTCG
The DNA here is from genome assembly GCA_937124495.1 of uncultured Dokdonia sp. Taxonomy (GTDB): domain Bacteria; phylum Bacteroidota; class Bacteroidia; order Flavobacteriales; family Flavobacteriaceae; genus Dokdonia. Next base: position 4,646 of record CAKZKZ010000444.1, read on the forward strand.
ATAACGATAAAGAAGCCTCCCTTAATCAATATATAGAGAAAGCAATAGAAGTAAATGGTGCCTTATATAAAGTGACTCGTAAGGGAGATACATATTCATTATTGTTAAGAGGTAATCAGATAAACAAACTGGTACTTTGTGAGATGCAAAAAGATCAAGCTCCATTAGTAGAAACACTAAAAATAGGAGATGAGGTAAAAGTAAAAGGAATACTTAAAGGTTTTTTAATGGACGCAATTTTATTAAATTGTATTATTTTAGAAGAAATCAATGAATAAATTACTACTATTATTATTTACAATTTATGGCGTAAGTCTTGCAAATGCGCAAGATCAATACATCACTAGGCAAGGTGAGGTTACTTTTTTTTCGTATACATCTGTAGAAAATATAGAAGCTACAAATAATCAAGTGCTAAGTATCTTTTATCCATCATCTCAGAAGATAGGTGTGCAATTTCTTATGCGTGCATTTACATTTGAAAAATCATTAATGTATGAACACTTTAATGAAAGTTATATAGAGTCAGATTTATATCCTAAGGCTATTTTTGAAGGAGAAATCATTGATTTTGACCCTACTCAAGATGGAGAACAAACAAGAATTATAAAAGGAAATTTTAATTTAAAAGGGATTGCAAGGCCCATAGAGTTTAAGGCATTGATCCTAAAATCAAATGGAGAATATACCATTAGTGGGAGATTAGAGATTTTGATTAAAGATTATGAAATTAAAGTCCCTCCAATATTATCTCCCAATATTGCAAAGAATATTCAAATATCATTTAAATTTCAACACGTGATCAATGATAACCAAAAATAAATTTATTTTCACAATATTGTTTTTGAGCATGATTCAAGTGACGCATGCACAAGATATTTTAAAAGCTTTTGGATGTAACGAAATACAAGGTTATTACTATAGTCGACCGCTTCCAGAACAAGAATTTATAGATTTTCTACAAAGTAGTCGCAGTGCTTAGTTTAGATAGTGTCGAGCTCAATGTATAAGTTTGACACATCCCATTAATTTAACCTGAACTCGGGATAAGAAACGCCTGTAAGTAGCGCTATTTTTACCCCTATCTTCGTTGTTCATCATGAGTTTAGAGTGACTAAACAACATAATGAACGCCTCGATATGAATAAAAATATCACCACTTACCCTTAAATTGAG
>CAKZKZ010000445.1 GCA_937124495.1 uncultured Dokdonia sp.
ATTTTATAATTTATTGAGTGAACTTGGTGAAAACACTATCGTTCTTTTGTCTACACATATTGTAGATGTTGTAATCGAATTATGTACCAACATGGCCATCATAAATCAAGGTCAGGTTTTATTAAAAGGAAACCCTTTAAAAATTATAGAACAAATAGAAGGTAAAATATATGAAAAAGCAATTCACAAAAATGAATTAGAAGAGTACAAGCAAAATTATAATGTTATAGGAGAGAAATTATTTCTTGGAAAACCGATTCTTCACATTCTTAGTGATGATCATCCTAGAAATGGTTTCAAATTGATAAATGCTAGTTTAGAAGACGTGTATTTCTCACAAATTTTTGGCAAAAATACTAACCTTAAATCAATTGTATAATGATGTGGTACGAAATATTCAAATTCGAAATTAAATACAGAATAAAACGTCCAGATACTTATGTCTTTTTTATCTTTCTTTTTCTATTTTCAATTGCTGGGGTCGATTTTATTTTTGAAGGTTCTGACTTTGAGATTGTTAAAAGGAACGCGCCTATTACCATTGCTAGATCAATGGCTGCCATCACAGGTCTTTCTTTGGTAATTGCATCTATGATAATGGGAGTTCCTATTATACGAGATTTTGAATATAAGATGGAATCTCTAATGTTTGTAAATCCTATAAAGAAAAAAGATTATTTACTAGGGCGTTTTTTAGGCTCTTTTGTCATATTACTTTTTGTTTTTAGTGGCATGTTATGGGGGTTTGCTTTAGGTGAATTTATGCCTTGGCAAAACCCGAATCATTTACTACCCTTTAACTTTTTAACCTACCTACGACCTTTTTTATACATTGTCTTACCTCTTGTGTTTTTTGCAGCAACAGTATTTTTTGTAAGTGGATTTTTAAGTAAAAAATTAATGGTAGTCTACACACAGGCTATTTTTATTTTTGTGATGTTTATACTCACTAAGTCTATAACAAACGAATTTTTACAAGCACTTTTAGACCCTTTTTCTTTAACAACACTTACTGATATGGTAGAAGGTTGGTCAATAGCCCAACGTAACATACTATTCATTCCTTTTAACGATGTACTTCTATACAATAAACTGTTCTGGATTGCCGTAGGTTTTGTTGTTTTTGCAATTGGTTATTACAAATTCAGCTTTAACGTAGTAAATAATAAAACGTATAAAAAGAAAAAGGCATTAATAGTAGAGAAGTCAAACATTCCTAATGATTATGATGGCAAAACACCTACGATTACATTGCATCAAAACTTTAAAACACAGTGCATTCAATTACTGCAGCATTCTATATTTTATTTTAAATCCATTCTTAAAGAAACATCGTTTTGGGCTATTGTAATTTGTGGTATGATTATTATAATTATCAATTCTGTTAGCTTAGGAACGGTCTACGACGTTGATAGTTATCCAAAAACATATTTCATAGTAAAAGAACTGCAAGAAATGTCAAGTTTTTTCTTTGTTATCATTTTAGTTTTCTATTCAGGAGAACTCATTTGGAAAGAAAGAACAATAAAGATGAACCTTATTTATGATGCTATTCCTATATCTAATTTTATAAACGTATTGGGGAAATTTATTGGGCTATTATTAATTTATTTGGTATTGATATGCTCTTTAATTTTAGCAGGAATTATTTTTCAAACAGCAAATGGGTATTACCATTATGAGCTTGACGTATATTTTTATGGCTTTTTTCTGGAAATATTCCCTTTTTTAATTCTTTTTACTTTTATTTCCTATTTCTTTCAGGTACTGACTAACAATAAGTTTATTGGCATTATTGCAGTCCTGTTCTTTTTTATAGGAAACCTTCTTTTAGCGTTTATAGGAATTGAACATGATTTGCTCAATTTTGGGGGAAGTAGCTTGTCTATATACTCAGATATGAATGGCTATGGTCATTTTTTAAAACCTTACCTAGTTATTAAAAGCTATTGGTTACTCTTCGGAATCCTTTTGTTGATTGTTACATCTCTTTTTATTGTTAGAGGTACCGAAACTAGTTTAAAAAAACGATGGAAGTTAGGTAGGTACAATTTAAAAAAGCCTATGCTTCGGTTCGGAATGTTAACAGCTTTACTATTTTTATTTTCAGGAGCTTACATTTTTTATAATACTAATATTTTAAATGAGTATTGGACATCTTCGGAAACGACTCAATTTAGAGTTGCTTATGAAAAAACAGTAAAGAAGTTCGAATATGTTTCACAACCAAAAATTGTAGCTGTTAATTTAAATGTTGAGTTATATCCTTCAGAAAGGAATTATACGGCAGAAGGTTACTATATACTTAAAAACACAACGGAAGCGGCTATTGAAGAGATACACATTCAAAGGTTAATAGAATCTAATGTTACTATGGAGTATATCACTTTTGAAGGCGATGTAACAGAGAATACAGAATATGAGAAATATGATTACATCATTTATAAGTTACATAGCGCATTGCAACCTCGAGATTCAATTAAAATGAATTTCAAACAAGTCTTTATCACTAAAGGTTTTGAAGAATCTGGATCAAATTCTAATATTGTTGAAAATGGAACCTTTTTTAATAATAATGACTTTCCAACGTTAGGATACAATCGAAAATATGAGCTTAGAGATAAAGAAGAACGCACAGATTATAATTTACCTATAAGACCAAATAAAGCAAATAGAGAAGACCTCAAAGAATTAGTGAATGCAAGATCAGGCAGTGACTCAGACGGAATTAATCTTGAAATTACTATTGGTACAGAGAATGATCAAACAGCAATTGTTCCTGGAATACTCTTAAAGCAATGGGAAGAAAATAACCGTGCTTATTTTCACTATAAAACAAACCAACCCATCATAAACTTTTATGCTATTGTTTCTGCTCGATATGAAGTAATGAAAGATCAATGGATTTCATCTAGTAATGGTATAAGTACCCCTGTAGACCTTGAAATTTATTATCATAAAGATCACGGTTATAATTTAGATAGAATGATGAAATCTATGAAGGCATCTTTTGATTATTACAGTTCTAATTTCAGTCCGTATCAATATGAACAAATGCGTATTATGGAGTTTCCTCGTTATGCAGAGTTTGCGCAATCGTTTCCTGGTACAGTTCCTTTTTCTGAAGCCATAGGTTTTGTACTAAATATTGATGACGAAAAAGATGTTGATATGGCCTTTTATGTTACAGCTCACGAATTGGCACACCAATGGTTTGGAATGCAAATAGAAGCAGCAAATGTTCAAGGTAAAAATTTCATTTTAGAAACACTCTCTCAATATGCCGCTATAATGGTTTTAAAACAACATTATTCTGCAGAGAAAGTGCAACAATTTTTAGAGATACAAAAGGAAAAGTACGATGAAGGTCAACTCAGAGAAGCAGCACAAGAACCTACTTTAGCATTGGTCGAGAATCAAGAGTATGTCTATTATGCAAAAGGAGCAATTAATATGTATACGCTTCAGAAACATATTGGAGAAAAGAATGTAAATCTGGCGCTAAAACGATTTATAAATGATTGGAATACCACTGATGGGAAATTAAAAGTAAATACCAATAGATATGCAACGAGTAAAGATCTACTAGGTTATTTTAGAGAAGTGACTCCAGATAGCTTGCAATACACGATTACAGACTTATTTGAAACAGTTACCCTATATGAAAACAAGGCGGTAGAAGCTTCTTATGAAATCGGAGCAAATAATAGCTATAAAGTACAACTAGACATAGAAACTTCCAAATATCGGGTAGATATCAAAGGAGTAGAAAATGAAATTACCATGAAGGACTGGATCGATATAGGGATATATGGAGAAGATGGTAATGAATTACTGTATCTGGAAAAACATCAAATTACGGGGAAGAAGACATCATTAGAAATTGTCGTAGATCAAAAACCGTCCAAAGTAGGTGTAGACCCTACGTTTAAACTTATGGATAAGCATAAGGAGGATAATATGATGTTACTTGAAGAGAATTAATATTAGGCAGAAAATAATGTAAATGAGTACGCTTTCGCGAAAGCGTACTCATCCTTTTTATAAAATATATAGTTACTTTTGAAATCAGATATGAACTTTCAAGATCAGCTATTATTTTTCTTTAGTGCTTTAGGTGCTTTCAATGGACTTTTTTTAAGTTTCTATTTTGCATTTTTTATAAAAAATAAGAGCAGAGCTACCTATTTTCTAGCAGCCTTATTATTTGTGATTAGTGTACGTGTCACAAAATCTGTTTTTCTTACCTTTTACCCTGGTACTTCGAGCACGTTTATTCAAATAGGACTCACAGCCTGTTTATTAATAGGCCCTTTTCTTTATTTATATACAAGAATTGCTATACGGCCCGATCGAGTAGGGAAGTGGCGTTGGATGCTTCATGTGCTTCCTGTGATTATTGCGATGATTATTATAGGGTATTTGTATCCATATCGTACCTACTGGCGTATGTGGCAACGTGTGCCTCCAAATGTTTTTGGCGTTACCTTGACTTTTCAATGGTCTGTATATGTAATTGCAGCGATATATGAAGCCAGAAAATCATTTCAGAAACTATTTTCAAAAACTAAAAAAATGACCACGCTAGATTATTGGGTTGTTAATATCGTGATAGGTGGTTTTCTAATCTGGCTAGCTTATAATACATCTTCATATACATCCTATATT
>CAKZKZ010000446.1 GCA_937124495.1 uncultured Dokdonia sp.
CCCTAACTCATTTTGCGTGGGCATTATGGATAGCCATCGTTGTAGGAGTTTTAGGGTTATTATCTTCTTTTTTAGCACAGAAAATTCAAGACCTTTGGATGGGTCTCAGTACGGTATTAAGCTACATCATCCCTCCTATTTTGCTTTCTATCATCTTTTTTTTATTCCTTTTTCCTATTGCATTATTATCAAGACTCTTTGGAGAAAAAGATCCTTTACAACTTAAAAAAACAGACAAGAGCCTTTTTAAAACAGTAGATAAAGAATTTACAAAAGACACGTTTGAGAAAACGTGGTAATTACAAACTATCTTGCTGTTTAGTTATACGTTGTTTGAGGTATTTTGAAAGTACATTGGCTACGACTTTGTTTCCTTCTACAGTCCAATGTTGTTCTATAGGATTATACATTTTTGTACCCTTGTGATGTTCTTCTTGAAGTGCTGGCATTACATCTATCATTTCTAGGTTATTTGCTTTCGCGAAAGCTAACAATGTCTTATTAGGCAAATCTTTTTCCAGACGAATCGTAGTGTCATACTCGGTTACTTCTGACCACAAGGCATCTTCTACTTGAAACATAGAAGGCGCTAAAGCAAAAACAATAGGCGTCTGATTACGCTGACCATATGTATTGATTTCTACTATAAGTTTCTGCATGGTTTCATACATAGCTTCTGCATCTTCAGAAAGCGGAACACGGCACGTGCGAACTTCATGGGGTGTATACGAAGCATCCTTATCTTTTGCCATTTTTGCTTTTATGTTGTCAATACGCCTCTTTACAAAAAGAAACAAATGTGATTTATAGTAAAATGGGAGTTCTTTTTTGGTTTCATAATTAGCCAAAGATGGAGGACTAATTTGCATAGATGTATCTGCGTCTCCTCCCTCATTAAAAGTAACCGTTGGTCTTGGGTATAACCAAGGAAAATCGCCCATGTTATCTGTAAAGTCATTACGAAGATAGATCATCACAACCACAAGATTTGGTTGTATTTTCGGAAGCCATTTTTCAAGTAACATATATTCCTGCACTTGCCCATACCCATTGACTCCTAAATTATAGACAGACGTATTTGTTAACTGATCTTCCATCACTTGTGTAAAGACCTCTGTATCTTCTACAGAAATATTACTCACAAAAGAATCGCCTAATACCATAATTTTAGCATCCCCTTTTTTTTCTTCAAAAGGTGTATCACGGAATCCATCTTTATTAGTGTTCATGTAGTGATTAATACCATCATCATAAACGATCTTCACTTTCTTGTCAGGTATAAACTCCCAGCCTATATTCGCTTCATATTGAAACATCGTATCGTGGTCACTGATCTGTGGAAATGTGATTCGGATCAGGAATTCACAAACAGCTAATGTGAGTACTGTAGATATAATAAAAAGGGATATTTTTTTTCTCATAAGAGCAATACAATGTCTATCTAATATAGGATTAAACCCGGATTATGCAATAGAACTTCGTGATGAAACTTGAAGAAGCCATAAAATATGATGTTTTCTGTGTTTTAGCATAGCACCGCTATGGTAAAACTTAAAAACGTAGTATAATGGTATATTTTGAAGCATTTTTAAGTTGTAATAGGTTTTCTAATGCAGAATAAGGGTTAAAAATAACGCTCTCAAAATAGTGAATAGATAGTTATTCTTTATCTTTACTGGCGCGTAAAATGAATAAGAAAAAAAATATAATTGTTGTAGGCTATCCAAAAAGCGGAACCACTTGGATCAGTAGATTGGTTGCCGAGTTAGCTGCTTGTCCGCTACAAGGTGATTGGGGTTTTGATCATGTAGAAACACTTTATAAAGAAGGAGAAAAAAGAGATTCCCCTTACGATTGTTATAAAACACATTTCACTCACAATGAAATTTTCTCTAACACAGAAAAAGAAGTTTTTAAAATCATTCATGTGATACGTGATCCTAGGGATGTTGCAATTTCAGGAAGTCATTATTTTAGCTTCACAAGCCTCCCTCAAAAAATCATAAAGAAGTTAGGGTTGCGCATAGATACACCATCTGTTTTTTCTGTTTCTGAAAAAATGAAAAAGAAGAAAATGATACACGCCATACTACATGGAGATGAAAAAGTGAATCAATGGCTTTCCTTGTCTTGGAAAGATCATCTAGAAACCTATATAGATAAAGACGTTCTGACCATTAGATATGAAGATATGCTTACCCATCCACAAGAAAATTGCATTAAAATAGCATCCTATTTGGGTATAGACGTTGATATTTCATACATTGATGATTGTATAAAAAAACAATCTTTCGAAAAGAAAAAGAAAGACATTATTCCTACAGAAGACCCTCATTTTAAGAAACTACTCAGAAAAGGGTCACAAGGATATTGGAAAGAAGAGTTTACAGAACAAGAAAAAAATATATTTAAAACATATTTAACGACTAATGCGTTTTATAGCTAATATGTATATCTATTTTAAAAGAGATATCAATAGAAAGATTTTACAATAATATATTTACAAGAAATTTGAAAAACAAGGTCCTCATATTTAATCCGAGAAGTGCTAATCAAAAGCACCGTATTCCTAATTCTATCCTACAGGTAGGAGCTGCTATTTATGGGAAACACGATTTCGCTTTTGTAGATGGAAATCTAGAAGAAGACCCTTGGAAAAAAATCACCTCCTATTTTAATACAGGCGAATACAAATATTTCTGTAGTACGGTGATGCCTGGACCTCAACTACGGCAAGCGATTCCGTTTACACGAAAAATAAAAGAAGAGTTTCCTGACACTATTACGATATGGGGAGGCTATTTTGCCTCCAACCAATATAAAGTATGTATTGAAGCTTCGTATGTAGATTTTATTGTAAATGGTCCTGGAGATATAACATTTCCAACACTATTAGATACGTTAGAATCAGGAAATATAGAAGAGTTACCTAACATCATGAACCTTATCTATCAAGAGGAGAACGGTACGATTACTCGCACCAAAAAAGAAAAGCTTCTTGATCAAGATACTTTACCACAATTACCATATACACACCTTAATTCGTTTTATGATTTAGAAAACTATTTAAGTCGAACGTTTTTAGGAAGTAAGACATTCTCTTATCATTCTAGTTTAGGGTGTCCATTTACCTGCTCGTTTTGTGCAGTAGTCCCCATTTATCAAGGGCGTTGGAAAGCAAAATCTGCCCAAACAGTATATAACGATGTCAAGTACTTCAAAGATCATTATGGCATCAATGCGATAGAATTTCATGACAATAACTTCTTCACTTCTAGAAAGCGCGTTGTTGAATTCTCTGAACTCATCAAAGATGATGGCATTACTTGGTGGGGCGAAGGTCGCATAGATACGATTAATAAGTATTCTGATGATGATCTAAAACTAATGAAAGAAGCAGGGTGTAAGATGATCTTCCTCGGTGCTGAAACAGGAAATGATGAAATCCTGAAACAGATGAATAAAGGAGGGACTCAAACGGGACAAGGTATTAAAGACTTTGCTGCACGTTTATATCCTATAGGGATCATTCCTGAGTTCTCTTTTGTATTAGGAATGCCAGCTGATACGCCAGAACAAGTGATGGCACAAATAGAATGGGATATCAATTTCATTAAAGAAATAAAAGAAATCAATCCGGATTCTGAGATCATTATTTACCTATATAGTCCTGTAGCCACAGAAGGATCTGAGTTATATGAGCAAATTCAAAAAGCAGGCTTTAGTTTTCCTAAAGTACTAGATGATTGGTTAGATCCCGCTTGGGAGAATTTTGACTTACGTAAAAACCCATTAACGCCTTGGCTTACGGCAAAGATGGTGGACCGTATTATGAATTTTGAAACGGTTTTAAATGGATATTACCCAACAGCTTCCGATTTTAGAATCAAAGGAGTTAAGAAAAAATTACTACGCACAGTCGCTAAAATGCGTTATAAAACTGGTGTTTATAAATATCCGTACGAAATCAAAGCCTTGCACAAAATATGGAAATATCGTCAACCAGAAGAGCAAGGATTTTATTCTGAATAATGAGTTCCTTACGTACGATTATAAAAAAAATAACGCATCCTTTCTTAAAGAAAGGAGTAGAATACTACTATAAAAAACCTCGCCCCTACTCGTACAATGGGATTACTACTATTGTACATCCTGATGTCTTTCCGCCTCACTTAACATTAAGTACTAAAATTCTGCTGGATTTTATTTCAGAAATAGAACTGACGCAAAAGACATTTTTAGAATTAGGTTGTGGTTCGGGTATTATCTCTTTGTACGCAAGCCAAAAAGGAGCAAAAGTCACTGCCAGTGATATTAATAAAATAGCCTTAGAGTACCTTAACAAAGCATCAGAAAAAAATGAACTTCCTGTAAACTGTGTGTATTCTAATCTATTTGAAAACATCCCAGAGCAACCGTTTGATTATATGATAATCAATCCGCCCTATTATCCAAAATCTCCAGAAAGTGTAAAACAACAAGCTTGGTTTTGCGGAGAAGGCTTTGAATATTTTGAATCTCTTTTTAAGCAATTGTCGGCTTATCTTTCAGAAGAAAACACCACATATATGATTCTTTCTGAGGATTGTGAACTTGAGAAAATCAAAAGTATTGCACTAAAAAACAAAGTCATCATGGAACTTATTTTTGAAACCAAAAAAATGGCTGAAAAAAACTTCATTTTCTCTATTTATCAAAAATAGTGGTGTCTAAAAACTCATAAAGCGCTATCTGCCCTTGATCACTAAAGTGCGGATCATTAGTATAGTATACCCTATGCTCTGTTGCTTCTTTTTGTTTTAGAAATGCTAGCGGATTATAAAAAGAAACATTATCAAACATTTTAAAATCTATGACAGCTTTCCTATAAAACTCATAGTCATCCTTTTGAACATTTTCTTTGTCATCAAATTGAGCACCTAACGCAAGCATATGATGATAATATCTATCATGTACTTGTGCTTCATGAGGTATAAATACAATAGAGACTTTAACATCAGAAGGAATCACTTCTAAAAACGATCTCAGTTCTTCTTTCCAAACATTGTAACGGTTTAAAAAGTCTTCTTGTACGGTGATGGTTTTATATAAATAGTTAGCATCTGTATGAAAGAGTAAACCTTGTCTCTTTGCATACGATACCTTAGAAAAGGTCTCTTTTTTAAGGGCATGTGTATTTCCTTTACTACGATTTAACCCTTTTAATTTTTGATTGATATACACTCCTGACCACATATAATCCGTGGTTTTCCAATAGATATTTCTGGCAAAAGAAATAGTCTCCCAATTTGATACGTGACGTACATCTAGGAGGTCATTTCCTATATATACTTGATAGATAATATGGGTAGGATTATATCTTTTTATTTTCTTCTTTGCAAACGTATTCACTTGCTTAATTCCAGTTCCTGGAATACTTAGATTTAAAAATGATTTCTCCGTATGTTTACTTCGTAATCTATCCACATAATTACCTGTAGGCGTTGAGAATGAATCTCCAAAAACAAGGTAATCTACTGAGGTACTTTCAATACTGTTATTAGGATTTAAAACTTTAATTTCTGCTTTATAAAAATCAATAACACCATATCTATAGGCTACTTCAAAGAGCAAAAATGTAATACAGCTAATTATCACTAGCTGAACAAACCCTTTTGCAAATTTCTTTATGTATGACATCACGATATAGGCAAAATTAATTTACATCTTGGCTAGGCAATCGAGATTAAAAATAAAAACCCTTATACTAAAGATGCTTTATACGCTTTCGCGAAAGCATACTACAGAAGCATATACCAATTATAATTTTTTAAACATTACTTTTTCCTGACTAAAAGCATAGGCAGCATCCAACCATAATACCATTTGTGACCATTCACTAGCTTGATAACTGCGCTTACTATATATTTTTTCTGAAGTATATGTAAGACTACCATCAGAAACACTAGCAATGCTTTTAAAAGAACCTGTAGCATTTGCAACATCTTTAGTAAGCTTCTCTAAACCTACCACTTCATATCCTTCTGGAATCTTAATACTCACCTGATATTTGAATGTTTTTGCAAAATCTATATTTGCATTTAAAGTACGTTCCCTTTCATCATCATCTATTTGTACCTGACCTCCAATAAATTTCCCTACTTCCAAGATATAATTAGACCCCGCTTTTTTTATGTATGTATTATCTAATGTAAAACTATCTTGTAACGTAAACGGCGTATTAGAATACCGAGAAGTTTCTACTATAGTATGGTTATAATCTTCTACTTCAAGATCAAAGCCACTCCCTACAATTTCTTCTAACTGTTCTATTCTTTTGGTTCTTATTTTTTCATATACAGCCTCCATCTCTTGCTGCATTGTTTTGTATTTAGCTTTTTGTTTTGTTTTACAATTATAGAATTGTTTTGTTCCATAATGCGTAAACTCTTCTTCTAAAAAATCACTTAGCACGACTCTTCTTTGTAATTCGGACACTTTAAAATGACCAGAATATGCAATATCACGTTCTAATTGCATGCTTTTAAAATCATCATTTATTTGAACCTTAATCACTTCTTCCGTAACATTTTGCGATGCACCAGAGATAGGGAGGATATCTACCTCTACATTTTCTATATTTTTATCTTTTTTGACGCTCAACACATACGCTTTAGTTCCTTCTAAACGTTCTGGAAAAAAATCTGCTTGTACGTGTGGCGACAGATTGAAGAAATATAATGGGTCATCAAAATTAAATCGCAATCCCCACGACACATTAGATCGTAATAACAAATCATCTATAGGACCATTAAAGTCTTCTGTAGCCACTATAATATCATAATCAATCTCTAAAGCTTTGGCTAATCCAGCCATGTAGTTTACAAAACTATTTTCGTTTAGAATGATATAATCATCGTCACAAGGAACAGGGTTATAAGATATTTGATTTTCAGAAGCTAGATATAATTCTATAAAGCGATTATAACTATGATGTCTTGTATAATAAAGCCCTTGGATAAGCTGTTCTCTCTTATTCTCTATTCCTTTTTCTTCTAAATAATTCAGCGCATTTTTGACAGTTTTTTTTGAATATGCTTTAAAACGATCTCCATAATACTCTTTAATTTCTTCTTTAGAAACCTCTGTTTTACGCTCAGCATCATCATCAGCTAAAAATACACTTGCCCAAAGTTCATTACGATCTCTAAGCGCAAACGTCACTTGAAATTTCACAGAAGGTAATTCTACCAATGGGTAAAACCATCTTGGGAATTCACTCTTTTCTAAATCACTTGCTTCTAATACATATCTTCGAGTAGCTCTTTTTTCTGTCGTCTCTTCTTTAATTTGTGGAGCGCCATTATATCCTTCCATGTTTAAAAAATAATCGTTCTCTACCTCTACAGAAATTCTTTTTTGAACAATAGGATACCTAGCACTCAAAATATTTTCTACAGGCTCATAAATATGAGTCCCAGAAAAGCTTCTTAAATAATTATCTTCATATACATACACATCCAAAATATCTCCCACTTCTAATCCTGGTATCGCAATTTTATTTTGCTCATCTTGGGTAATAGTCTCTGCATCTATATCTATAATATTCTCTTTACCATCAGGCTTTAAAATCTTGATTCCTATATACTTTTTATCTCTACTATAATTCACAAATCCAAAACCTATCTGACTATCCTTACCGTACGTAAATTCAGAAAAATTCTCTACACTCGCCTTATCTTGAAGTTTTACACGACGTTGGAAATAGGATGGATTATACATCTTTTTCCCATTATTTGTATACATAAACCCTTCGTCTTGATAAAGAATCACGGCACTCTCTTCTGCCCATTTATTAGGCACTTCTTTGACGTTTTTCTTTGCATCATCTGTATCCCAAAAAAGTGCTCGTATTTTTAATTCGTCTTTAGATTGACCAAATGCAGAGACACATACTAGGAATAAAAATGCTAGAGATTGTATTTTTTTAATCATAGATTTCATTTTAAAACGTTGCGGATATTATATTTTTTTTAGGACGATCTGTTGATCTAGATGGTCATTAAAGTTTTCAAGTGTCGCATCCCAAGAGACAAAATCTTCTTTAGAAATTCGTTTCTCTTTATATAAGATTTCTTTTGTGTAGATAATAATGCCTCCTTCATTTTTATATTTCGCTTTAAGCGAAATTAAATCAGTCTCTACATCCATATTTTCTGGTAGCGTCTCAATAGTATATCCTTCTGGAATTTCTAAAACTATTTCTGTGATTTTCTTTTGAAGAATACCAAACTGAAAATCAGACTTACGTTCTCCAAACATCATCTTTTTCACTTCTTTAATAGGATCTATATCTATATATAAAGTACCATCAAACTCAGATACTGTATTCTCTAGACTTGCCATATATGGAATAGAAACATCCTGATCTCTATCTTCTGAATTAAATTCTTGAATCGCATGTACTTTATAATTATTATTTCCAGAAGTGAGATATCTTTTTAACACATCTTCTTGATCTCCTTTTCCAAAACTGGCATAAATATTCTGAAAAGAAACACGACATTCTCCTGAATATAATCGCTCCACACTTCCTGACAATGCACTACCTTCTATATGAAGTTTGTAGGTAGATCGATCTTCATTGATAGATCCAAGTTTATTAGATACTTGCAATATTTTATACCCCTCTTTATCTTGAACTAATGCTTGTTTTGATTGTATTCTTGTTGCATACTCTCCAAAACGGTTATATTTTTCTGTTCCATCTAAAAATATAAGATCTCCATCAACCGCTACTGCGCAAATCATATGGTTATCTACAGAAAGTGATGGCGTAGAATAATCGTAGGCTAGTCTATCTGTACCTATCCATACTAATCTGGCATCTAGCCCTGCTTCTTCAAGCATACTTTTTGTTAGAAAAGCCATTCCCTTACAATCTCCGTAACGCTTTTTAAATACATTTTGAGGGCTGTCTGGCTGGAAACCAGCAATACCATCTTCAAACGCTACATATCTTATATTATCTTGTACCCAATAATAAATACTTTTTATTTTCTCCTCTTCTGAACTTACACCAGCGATAAGTTCTTTCACTTTAGGGCCATATACAGAAGGGTCTATCTCAACCTTTTTTACTAGGCTATTATACCAGCCATATAAATCTGAAACATCATTAAAAAGTGTTTTTGTATTCCCGTTATTCTCTTTAATTGCTTTTGCTATAAATAAAACATGAGGATATATATAAGACGGGCCTGGAGCTTGAGACTCGTTTGCTTGAGGTGAAATATCCTTTATGCTATAAGTAACAAGCATATCAGAGCCATCCTTTACACTCGTCTTCGTTATATCATATCCTTCAAAATTGAATTCTTTTATTGAGCCTAACTCCAGGGTTTATAAATTGTTTTTAACCGAAAGAACGGATTACTTTAAACGTAATTGTTCTTTAATACTGTTAACATCATGATCATGCACTAATGCACTATGAGTTAACGCAAGCTTACGCTTCTTAGACTTCTTTGTTAAGATGTGGCTTTTGAAAGCGTGCTTTCTTTTAATTTTACCAGAACCTG
>CAKZKZ010000447.1 GCA_937124495.1 uncultured Dokdonia sp.
ATATTCTATTCTAAAGAAGAAAGTAGATATGCAATTCTTAAGATTATATATACATTTTTCAAAGAGCGTAGCTATGCATAAGTTTACACTAAGCCTGTCGAAGTCTTAAAGTAAATACCTTAAAAGCAGCTTATTTTACACCCAGAAAGGGTCACTTATTAAGCCTATCTGAGTTGTTCATCCGAGGTTCTGCTCTACTTGACGAAAAGATTTTAACAGTTCACAAAGACCTCATACATTTACACTTCCAAATTATAATTGTATGAAAAGATCATTACTAATTCTAATGTTTCTAGTCACATCTTTGCTCGCTGCTCAAGGGAATGATATATCTTTCTCTCAAGCACTCAATGTACATCTTCCTAAATATATACAAGATGTAGAAAAAGCCATTATTCATAAAGAAAAAGATACGATCAACCATTTATTTAATCATCTTGTAGAAAGTAAATTAGTCGGTACGCATTTTGACGATTTTCAATCTAACAGTCTTGGCAAAAAAAATATATCATTTTCTAAATTTGAAAAGCCAGTTCTATTAATCACATATTCTGCTTGGTCTGTTCCTAGTAAAGGAGAATTACCCGCACTAAATGAACTAGCAAAAGAATATGGTGATCAAATTGATATGGTGCTACTTTTCTGGAGTGATCAGAAAACAGCTCGTAAAATAGCAAAAAAGTATCATCACAAAATAAAGATTCGCTATGTAGATGATAGAGATAATAAGAATACTCAGATCATTCGTAATCTAAAACACTCTTTAGGACTTCCTCTTATTTTCAGTATTAGCTCTAAAGAAGAAGTTATTAATATTGAAAAAAGGATCGTTAACAAACTTCACGAACCAGTAGAAGATTCTTATCTCCAAAACATGGAATTATACCAGAGTAGTATTCAAAGGTTATTACCTAATGAACTCATATCTAGTGTAACTATTGGAGTTAAATAAGGGTAGGATTATTTTCCCCAAAGCATTTTTATTGATATAATAAGAAGGATTCCTCCAAAGATTCTTTTTAATGTTTTTTGATCTAAGTTAACGGCTATTTTTGAGCCTAAAAAACCACCTACAACAAAGAAAACAGCAATAAGCGCGGCATATTTCCAATTTACATACCCTTCGCCATAATAATTATATGCTGCAAGAAATGTAACAGGAACTGCCAGTACTGCTAGACTTGTACCTTGTGCTTGGTGCTGATTAAAACCTAAAAGCAAAATCATTAAAGGAATCATAACAACTCCTCCTCCTACTCCCATAATTCCACTTAATAAGCCTGCAAAAAGACCTATTACAATAAGCGCAATGATAACTGTTGTATTCATATTTGGTCAATAGTTTGCCCTAAAAATAGGAAAACCTGATCCTAAAAAACACAAAAAAGGGAAATGATTTTGAAAAATCATTTCCCTAGTAATACTATAGGTTTTTAAGTAAATCCTTATTTTCCTAGAGAATAATATCCTTCTTTAGGGATGTCAATAAAATATTGTTTTCTAGATTTATTATTGAGATGCGGTTCTCTTAACCAAGGGTTATGAAGCTTCAAAATCTTATAATTAATACCAAAACGTTCTGAAAAAGCAACAAAATCTGTCACAGCAGTATCTACACTCACTTTATATGTAGGTACATTATCATATAGATCTTGTTTGTTATAGTTAAATCCATATTCAGTTGGATGACTAAGGATTTCTTTTAAGGCAATAATTCTGAATACATAACGTCCCGTTTCTTCTCCTAATAATAAATCATAATAAGTATCAACATTCTGACTTTTCATACGTCTACTCACGCCCGCGTTTCCTGCATTATATGCGGCGGCAGCGGCAGTCCAACTCCCAAAACGTTCTTTAGATTTTTTTAAATAGACACAGGCAGCACGTGTCGCTT
>CAKZKZ010000448.1 GCA_937124495.1 uncultured Dokdonia sp.
GTCGACAAAAAAGCATTACCGAATCCAGAAGGACTAGGAATTACCAGTGGGATAGAATATATAGCACCAAGAAATGAAAAAGAGGAGATATTGGTTTCTGTATGGGAATCCGTTTTAGTAAGGGAAAGAATAAGTATAGAAGATAACTTTTTCAATTTGGGAGGAGATTCAATAAAATCTATCCAAGTAGTGTCAAGGTTGAAACAAGCTGGGTATTCGCTAAAGATCGAAAATGTTCTTAGTACTCCAAAACTATTTGAGCAGGCTGAGTGCATAGAAGAAGATATGCGAACAATTAATCAGGAAGAGATTGTTGGGGAAGTTGAATTAACGTCAATACAAAAATACTTTTTCAGAGATTCTACTTTCAAAGTGCACAATCATTTCAATCAGTCAGTACTATTAAAAAGTAAGAAAGAATTAGACTATAAATTATTGGAGAAAAGCATAAATGCTTTAGTTGAACATCATGACGCTTTACGGATGGTTTATCAAAAACGGGGAAAGGATTGGATTCAATACAATCGAGATTCCGAAGGCAAGTGTTATTCAATAGAATTTCACGACTTACGAAACCAGAACAATGAGGAATTAAAAATGGGGGAACTAGGAAATAAGCTACAGTCTAGTTTTACTTTAGATGAAGGACCATTAATCAAAGTAAGTCATTTTAGAATGAGTGACGGAGATAGAGTAGCACTTATTATCCATCATTTGGTGGTTGATGGAGTATCATGGAGGATCTTACTGGAGGACTTATCTATTCTTTATAGTGAATATCTTGAAAAAAAGAAAACAAACCTCCCGTTAAAAACAGATTCTTTTCAAAAATGGGCGAAACACCTAACAATATATGCCAAGGGAAATGAAATAGCAAAGGAAATTCCATACTGGAAAGCAGTGGAAAGAAATATCACAAAGAAATTTCCGAATGATAAAAACGAAAGAAAACAAAAAAATATAAATGGAAGTAGTTCTTTTACAATTAATAAAGCTATAACTGAATTATTGAAAACAAAGGTACATTCTGTCTATAATACAGAAATTAATGATCTCTTATTAACAGGCTTAGCTTTGAGTATCAGAGAAGTATTTAGTGTAAATAAAACAATAGTGAAAATAGAGGGGCATGGAAGGGAGAGTGTAATGTCCGATATTGATATAAGTAGAACTGTTGGATGGTTTACAAGCAATTTTCCTTTTGTCCTAGACGTAACTAATACTAACTCTTTACTGGAGAGTCTAGTGAAGGTTAAAGATAATTTTAGAAGGATACCTAACAAAGGGATTGGTTACGGGATTCTTAAATATATATCCAAAGATTTAAAGAAAGATTTAAAGCCGAAAATTGCTTTTAATTATTTAGGCGAATTTGGGAACAACTTAGTAACAGAACGAGAAGATTCGATATTCGTATATTCGCCTGAATACATCGGTTCAATCAGTGATATCCAAAATAAATCAGAAGCTTTATTAGATATATCCGGTATGATTTTCGAGGATCAATTGAAAATGACAATAAGTTATTCAGAAGAATTTTATCATCCAGATACAGTAGAAAAATTTACCGAGATTTATAGAAGAAAGCTTGAACAATTGATTCATGAATTATCGGTAATTGATTGTAATTATCTTACAACAACAGATTTGACTTTTAAAGAGATAGATAAGAAGGTCTTAGATGATTTAAACAAAGATTGTAACATCGAGGATATTTATCAACTCACGCCTTTACAAGAGGGGATTTTCTATCATTGTTTATTGGAGGAGTCACGTTCTACGTATTTCAGTCAGATATCCTACCGAATTAAATTTCTAGGTGTTGATATTAAGACCATAGATTCAGCATTTCAGCAACTTATTTTGAGGTATGATGTTTTACGAACAAGCTTTAGAAATGATATTTCGACTCAACCGCTCCAAATAGTCAAAAAAAGTGCACCAAATAATTTTTCGTTTAAAAATGTACTACCTGGATTAAGTGATGAAAAAATCAGAGAATTTGTCGAGAAAGAAAAAAGAGAAGACAAGAGTCAAGGTTTTAATCTTGAGGATACATCTCAAATGAGACTGACTGTAATTGAGGTTGGCAAAGATGACTATGAATTTATTTGGAGTTTTCATCACATTATTATGGATGGGTGGTGTTTAACTATCTTAATAGATGATTTTTATCGTATCCTTCAATATGGACCTGAGAAGAGAGTAATGAATCTCCAAAGACCGAAACCTTATTCAGATTATTTAAAATGGTTGAATAGTTTTGATGAAACTCCTGGATTAACATACTGGAACAAATATTTAAAGGGGTATAATAGTGTCGTAGAGGTGCCATTCAGGTCTGAAAGATCAAAAAAGCTATATCATGGAAAAAAGGAAACATTAGAGATCGGAGAAGAATTGAATACCCAAATTATCAATTTGTGCAAAAGGTTAGATGTGACTCAAAATACATTTATTCAAGGTGTTTGGGGATACTTATTATCAATGTACAATAATACGAATGATGTTGTATTTGGAGCTGTAGTTTCGGGGAGACCAGGTGAGATTTCGGGTGTTGAAAATATGGTAGGACTATTCATCAACACTATTCCTGTGCGTGTTAAATATGAAAAATGGGATACACCTAAGAGCTTATTGAAAGACATGCAAGAAAAAGCCAATGAGAGTAGTTCTTTCCATCATGTTAATTTATCTGAAGTTCAGTCTCGGAGCGAATTAGGAGGGGGGTTAATTAATCACATAATTGTTTTTGAAAACTATCCTACAGAAAGGTTTATAAAAGAAGATTTGGAAGAGTCTAGCTACAAAAAGGGGCAAGGTTTTTCCGTATTATCTGTAGAGACTTATAGTCAAACTAATTATGATTTTAATATCACGGTTTTTCCGTCAGACATATCTATAACTATAGAATTCAAATATAATGGTAATTTATTTGACGAAAATTTAGTAAAGGGAATATGTAATCATTTTTTTAAAATCGTTGAAAAATTCACTATCGATCTGAATCAGCCATTATCTAGAATAGATTACTTGACTACAGCAGAACGAAATGAGCTTCTCTATGATATCAATAATACAACTAGAGCCTACGATAAAAATAAAACTATATTGGATGTATTTAATACTCAAGTAACAAAAACTCCTGAGTCTGTTGCGGTCGTATTTGGAAAGAAAAAGTTGACGTATAAAGAATTGGATGAAAAATCGAATCAACTTTCACATTATCTAAATGATAATTATGACATAAGGCCCAATGATCGTGTAGTAATAAAGCTGGAAAATTCTGAATTTGTAATAATTTCGATTTTGGCCGTAATTAAATCTGGAGGTGCTTATGTTCCAATTGATCTTGAATATCCAGAGGAAAGAATAGCTTTTATTTTCAATGATAGCAAATGTAAAGTATGTATTGACAAATATGAGATAGAATTGTTTAAGGAAGAAATGGAAACTTTCTCAAAGGAACGGTTGAGGAAGGATTTAAAGGCTGATAACCTAGCTTATGTTATTTATACTTCTGGAACTACTGGAGAACCTAAAGGGGTGATGATTTCTCATTATTCATTAATTAACTACGTTAAATGGTTTATTGAAACCTATAGGATCGATAGCAATGATAGTAGTATCGTCACGTCAAGTATTTCTTTTGATGGAATACTTACATCTGTTTATGGTTGTCTTTTAGCTGGAGGATCGATTCATTTTTTACGAAAAGAGATTGTCCGGGATCCTATTGAAGTTATTGAATATTTGAACTCCAGAAATATAAGTTTTTTAAAGGGAACCCCATCATACCTGAAAATGCTTGCTAATGCTGATTTATCAGGAAGTTTTTTTGATTGTAAATCCCTTAGATTAGTGATAAGTGGTGGAGATAAAATCGATTTACCTTTTGTTAAACAGGTGGTTAATCAATCAAATTTTCAAATATTAAACCACTATGGACCAACTGAGGCTACAATAGGTTCTTGTGTATACGAAATAACTAAAGATAATTTATCCGATTTTGAGAATACTCTTTCTATTGGTAGACCAATATATAACACTAAGATATATTTATTAGATAGTAAGAATAATTTGCTACCAAAAGGTGTTGTAGGAGAGATTTTTATTGGAGGTGATGGTTTATCCAAAGGGTACTTAAATAAACCTGAATTAACCAAGGAGAAATTCATTAAAAGTCCATGTGATAAAGGTGTTTTTTTGTACAAAACTGGTGATTTAGGCAGATGGTTACCAGATGGTAACTTAATGTTTATAGGTAGGAATGATGAACAAGTCAAGATTAGAGGCTATCGGATTGAGCTGAGAGAAATTGAGCTAACCTTATTAAGACAAGAAAGTATTGACGAAGTGGTTGTTTTAGCTAAAGAAAATGAAATAGGTGAAAGTGAATTAATAGCTTATTTAACTTCTGAAAAAGAGCTGAATTGGTTCAGTTTACGTGAACAAATAAAGAGTTTTCTGCCGGATTATATGTTGCCATCTCATTATGTGCAACTAAAAGAAATGCCACTAACGAATAATGGGAAAATAAATCGAAATATTTTGTCAACCCCTAAAGAATTTAGTATGGCAAGTGGAATAAGTCATGTGGCACCTCGGAATGATTTCGAGAATAAATTAGTCGTGATTTGGGAGTTTTTATTGAATAAAATGAATATTGGAGTTAAGGATGATTTTTTTAAGATGGGAGGTCATAGTCTCAAGGTAACTAGACTCATAAGTGAGTACCATAAATCTTTTAACAAAATGTTGAATATAAAAGATTTATTCTTTCATACGACAATAGAATCTCATGTGAAATTACTAGAGTCTTCGCGGAAAGAGAATTTTTTAGAAATAGAAAAAGTAGGAGAATCAGAGGGATATAAAATCTCTGATGCCCAAAGAAGGTTATGGGTTTTGTCTCAATTTGAGATGGAATCTTTAGCGTATAATATACCAGGTTCTATAATGCT
>CAKZKZ010000449.1 GCA_937124495.1 uncultured Dokdonia sp.
CCCATTTCTTATTAATGACACCTACAGCTACAATCTGATAGTTGTACCAAAGTCTAATCTCACAATCGGTTGTAGGAATACGAGTTAAATTATTAGGCGATGGAAGTGCAGGAATCCATATTTTTTGACCGATACGAATACCATTAGCACTATGTATTTTTAAAAAACTAGGATCTGTGATCGTTTTCTTATTTGTACCTTCTATAATACGGTGATACAGATGCGGATTATTATATACTTTTTTTGCGATTTTACTCAGCCAGTCACCTTGTTGGATGGTATATGCACTATTTGGAGTTTGCGCAATAGATGAAACTGTATATAGATAGGTGAGAAGGAGTATAACTGTGATACTAATTTTTGATTTCATAGTTTTTGAAGGGTAGGTAATTATCTTATATATAGACTGATAGATTGTGAAAATATAATATTTTTTTGATTTAGTAGTGAAATACTATTATGTGAAATCTGAAAGACGCATTTAAAATAGCTAGTTGAACTAATCTCGCTTTTTAAACAGGATCCATGGTTAATACCTTCTATTCAAATAAAGCAACAACTCTCGCAGGTGCAGCCGATGCACCAACAATTTTTAAAGGAAAAACAGCAATTTTAAACCCGCTATAGGGCAGTGCATCTAAGTTAATTAACTGTTCCATATGACAATACTCTTTTTGTTGTCCTACTAGATGCGCTTCCCAAAACAACTCAGCGTTTCCGGTCTCTTTTGCTTTTTTAAGCATGTATGGTAACGGTAAATCCCATCCCCAAGCATCAATACCCATGACTTTTATTCCTTTATCAATCAACCATTCAGTGGCTTGTGCACTCATGCCTGTGCCTACTTTATGAAAATCTTTGGTACCATTATAAATATCTCTTCCTGTTTTAATAAGGATAATCATTCCTTCTTTAATGGTCAGGTTTTGCTCTTTTAGAAAAACTTCGATGTCCAGTACTGTAATAGGGTCGAAATCGGCCTTGTGTTTCATATCAATGACCAAGCCTTCACCATAACACCATTCTAAAGGAATCTCATCTATGGTTTTTGATTTTTTACCATTGGTAGTTGGTGAGTAGTGCCAAGGAGCATCTATATGTGTCGTTGAGTGCACTCCCATTTTTTGTATGGTATCATCTGCCATCCCTTAAAACCTTTCGGAAATAGCTTAAAAGGCAACCCTAAAAAACGAATTAACCATTTTGCTTTTTTATGAGGTTTATGTTTGATTTTGACCTTCATAAACCAAGGATCAGCTTTGTTGTATTGGATAGGCTTAGATAAATCTACTATTTTCATAAGATGTTGTTGTTTTTACGCTTTCGCGAAAGCATAAAATGATACTGTATTTTTAAATAGTTATATATAATGTTTTACTCGATAATCGAGATTTAAATGCTCCGGGCTTGCCTTGAAATAAAATGGTTTGTTCCTTAAAATGTCTCGTGGGCTTGCCTCGAGGTTGTTTACTTGCTTATAAAATCTAGAATCATGGTTTGTATTTTTTCTACAGGAATCATGTCTATCATATGCGGTATATCATCTAAGGTTTTTAAACCACCATTTGGTAATGCATCTGCATGCTCTTTAGATTCTTCTATGCTTACCATATGGTCATTGCTTCCAATTCCTATGAGTACTTTATGATGTATGCATGCTAGTTCTTGTAATGTTAGTTTCTTTCCATTTCCTAATTCCTGCATCATCATAGCAGTTTTACGCATGACTTCCTTCCAATCAGTATAGGTGTGAATTGCTGCTAGTTTTTTAGCAAAAGCCGGTACTTTCTCTTCTATTTTTTCAGGATTGAGCATCTTGACTTCCTTGGCGGCAGTTTCTTCGTTCCAAGCAAATTTAGTTCCTAAAGTGATGATTTTTTTGACGCGTTCAGGATGCTTTTTTGCCAGACATAAGGCAACATATCCGCCCATGCTATACCCAAAAATATGAACCTTCTCGATGTTATTTTCTTCTAAATAATCAAATACATTATTTGCAAATAGATCCATCGAAAAACCTTGAGAAGATGCTCTATTACCATGTCCTTCAAAGTTGAGGGTGTGTATTTCAAAATCACTAGATAGTCGCTCTTTTATATCTTTAAATTGTTCTTTAGAACCTAATGCACCGTGTAATAGAAGTAACTGTTGATTCATATAAGTTTCATTTTAAGACGAATATAATTCAATTTTCAGAGTCCGCTTTTGCGAAAGCGTATAATTGTTCACAGGAATACTTAATGTTTTTATTAGTGAAACGCAGCTTAATGAACTTGTTTTAGTATCTGTTGGCATCTATGGCTTGCCCAAATTTTGGATTGAGATTTTAGTACTTCGACCCTTGAGTTGGTTTTTAAAGTTTAGAACTTACGCTAAGGTTTATCCTTTTATTCGCACGATCATCCCATTTGATGTATTAAGATCATTCCGTTCAATTAAAGCAATGAGATCGCCACTTGGAAGTTGTTTTATTGTTCGTACTCTTCCTTCTATATTCAAACCAAAGGTTTCATCGGTTTCTCGATTATATTTTAGTAGTCGTCTGTAGGCTAATGATCCAAAAACAAAATGTCCATTCCAATTTGAAATAGTACTTCCTTGTACTTTTAATAGACATGAAGGCGCAATCGCTTGCCCGCCATCATCTGTCATCACCGTCCATGTATGTTCTGGAAAGGTCGTAAATGTGGCAGCCGAGTCTTTTGAAATCATAGACACTGGAGCGCCATCATAATTGATTCCGTAGGTAAATAGAGGCCAACCGTAATTCTTCCCTTTTTCTATGATATTAAATTCATCACCGCCTTTAGGTCCATGCTCAAGACCAAATAATGTACTGGTAGAAGTATCAAAATATAATCCTTGTGAATCTCTATGTCCATAACTCCAAATTGTAGTAGGGGATTTAAAACCATCAAAAACAGGGTTGTCTGCAGGGATACTTCCGTCTTCTAAGATTCTATGGATTTTACCAGAATCATCTTGAAGATCTTGTGCATTTAAAAATGGATTGGCTTTTGTTGAAAAATTAGAACTTCCAACATTCAAGAAAAAATGAGTGTCATCTTCCCAGACAATTCTCATTCCGTTTCCAGCATAATTTTGAGCTCTTGTGGTAAAGATCGTTTCAAATTGTGTGGCTGTATGGTTCTGTATTTTCAGTCTAGATACTTTTGCTAAACCATCTGAAGCTAAGTAAGATATGTATATCCAAGCGTTAGTGGCATAGTTAGGATGGATGCTTACATCCATTAGTCCACCGTGCATAACAGCAGGTATTTCTGGAGTACCAAACGTAGTTACTTCTGGCATGCCCGTAATTTCTGTTTGATTCCCGTTTTTAAAATGAAACATAGAACCAATTCTGTCGGTAATAAAGTATTCATTATCTTCTACGATAGCAATTCCGTAGGGAATAGTAAACCCTTGTGCAAGGGTATCTAAAGTATAGGAGTCCTTACTTATAGGATACGGCGAATTTGGAACTTGTATACGCGTATCAGTACAACTTAGTAAGCAAATCAATAAGAGAGAAGCAACAATTCCTTTTAATGCTATAAAATTGAGATTGTATTTTAGATTTTTCACTTTTTGTAGACTAGGTAATGATCAGATTATAAAATTATTAGATTGTTTTCTTTAAGTAGTTTTATTTTTCTAAAAGTACTGTATATTTATTAGAATTATTGGCAGATATCCATGTTCTATCTCATTTTTTTATGTGATACGTTTTAAGAATCTATACTGGCTTTTTTCTATTGTAGTGAATGAAAGCGTGCTCAAAAAAAGAATGTATGAATGATCGTTTTTATAGTTGCGTTTTATTCTCTGATACTCCATGTTTCATAGATAGGTTTCCCTTTACTAGATAGCCCTGAGTGATGCCATGCACCGTCAACTAAGCTATAATCAAATGTCAAAACTGCGCCGACTCTAGAGTTGTTTCTTGAGAAGAATTCGATAGTTTCAGTATATTTCCCATCTATAGTGGTGTAGGTTCCGCCACCAGTACCCATAAATTGTTTGGTCTCGGTATTATATGCAATCCATTGGAAACGGGTTCCAGACAAAATTTTCATTGTTTTTCTGGGTCTATTTGTATCTCTAGATTGTATGCTACCATCTCGTTTTCTACCAGACATTAGCCAAGCACTTTGTAATTTTCCAGGAGTTCCATCATCTATTCTTTTAAACTCCATACCACTACCTACAATTCCCATGATAGAATCAGTTATCACTACTTTAAAACTCACTTCTGTGCCTACACGCTCGGGATTACTGCTATTAAATTCTACTTTCTCTGTCATGGTATCACCTTCTAACTTCCAAGTTCCACCATTGGTATTTATAAACTTTCCAGTTTTTGCATCATAGGTAGTCAGCACTTGATATTCATCAGAAAAAATAACAACACTTTTAAGTGCGTCTCCATTTTCGGCAGTATGGTAACGTTCCCAGGCTCCTATAAACTCTTGTGCATGTATTCCTAATGAGAAGAAAACACACACAAGTAAAAGAATTGGCTTTTTCATGATTTTAGATGTTAAGAGAAAATGAACTATCAAATTCTATAATAAGTAGTGGATTCCTAAAGATATAGTTTTTCGCGAAAGCGGAATAAAGAATAGTATGAGTTTGAAATAATAAACTATTTTTTAGTAATTTAACTATTGTTTCTGTAGATGTTCTACAAATAGATATTTATTATCTTTTTAAAACTTTTGAATTTTCTTTAAATAAGAACTAAGTTCTTTTGAAAATGTACTGTATTCTTTTGAGAGTATTTTATAGACCTCTTCTATTCCTTGTTTTGAATCTAAGCAATCAAGTGAGAATTCTTTATTTTCAGACTCATTTATTTCAGAATCAATAATGAGTCTATCATTTCTTGTTAAATTTCGACGTGTGTATGTTTGTTTATTAAAAGCAGCAGTTTCAATATAGACACTTACATGATCCTTATAATATCTAATGTTTTTATAGTTAGCATCATCTTTAAAAAGAACAGTTTTTATATTATCTATTCTGATTTCATATTTTTCATGGGATACACTTACAGTAACATCATATTCTATTTTTAAATCGCAGGTCTTAGTTTTTAGGGTAGTATTTCCGACACCAACAACTTTATCTTGAGCTGTAAACATAACAACATGATCAAACTTTTTCTTTGTTAACCAATTTTGCACAAGAGCCATTCTATTAAAAGTGAATTCTTTTTTAAATTTTCCTAGCTTTTTATAATACGGTTCACTTCTAAATTCACTAAATTTTATTTGCCCATGTCCAACGGAATAGTTCATGCAAAATAGAGTGATAAGTATTATTTTAAGAACGTTATTCATAATTTAATAATGTTAAATTGAGATGCTATTTATTAGTTACAGATTTGTATATAATTTGTAGTGCTTAATTTAACAAAAGGAAATGAACTAGAAGAAAATTTGTAGAATTTCTTAAGTAAAATACAAAATGAGTAATTAATTATAGCCATTGTGCCTGTATCACAATATTTTCTGAAAACAGAGACAAATTTATTATTTTCACGCGATGAAGTCCAAAGCATATCCGGAAATCAATATTCAAGGAGCCAGAACCAATAATTTGAAGAACATTTCGTTGCGTATTCCGCACAACAAATTTATTGTTGTGACTGGTATTTCTGGATCTGGAAAATCAAGCCTTGTCTTTGAGATTATTGCCAAAGAAGGACAACGTCGGTATTTTGAAACTCTCCCGTCTTTTGCGCGACAGTTTATAGGTAAATTGAATCGTCCTGATGTAGATACCATCGAAGGACTTTCTCCCGTTATTGCTATTGGACAACGCACCACAGGGATGCATGCACGTTCTACCGTGGGAACTCTATCTGATATTTATGACGTATTACGTTTGTTGTTTGCGCGAACAGGAAAGACAACTAAAAATATTGAGCTTTCTCGTGCGCTTTTTTCATTCAATTCAACCATAGGGAAGTGCAACCGTTGTCATGGGATTGGTAAAGAGGAGCAAATTGACTTGAATCGCCTTATTAGTCAGCCCGAAAAATCCATTAGAGAAGGCTCATTGGCACCCACTTTACCCAATGGATACATTATGTATTCTCAAGTAACCATCGATGTCCTAAATCAAGTATGCGAAGCCGAAGGATTCAATGTGGATATTCCGTGGAATGAATTGACAAACCAACAACGAGATGTGATTTTATATGGAAGCGATCTCATCAAAGTACCTTTTGGAAAACATAGTTTGG
>CAKZKZ010000450.1 GCA_937124495.1 uncultured Dokdonia sp.
TTCCCAGTAAGAGATGCAATTTTAACCTCTATTAAATTAGCATATTATACAGTTGATAAAGATGTAACTGTTACGTTTAAAGAAGACAAAACGTATGAGTTTTTTAATGCTTGGTTGACACCTGAATCTGAGAAATTATTACCAGAGTATTTTCAAAAATCGGATAATGTAAAAAAGAAATATGGACCACCAAATTTTGTGGCAAGCCTTAAACCATTAAAGGGCTTACCTGCTGCAGACTATCTTTTGCAACCACATATGGCAGGTATTGTTGAATGGGATAATACGAATGCGTATTATGGCTTAATAGCAGACCCCGAATTTATAAAAGTGGCTCCATTATTAATGAAATCACTAACTAGGATTGACGGAATACACGCTAAATTCAATTTTCCGCAATAATTAAGTAACGAGGATTGATGATTAAAATCATTAATCCTCATTAGTAACATTAAAATTTAATTCGATGAAAAAATTCTTGTCAATTAGCACAATTGCTTTATTTGGAGTAATTGTGACTGCATTTACAGCTAACTATGATACCAATAATACTATGGAAGTAATAGAAGTCTCTAAAGTTCCATCAGTTGTTATTCAAACTCTTGAAAGTAAAGCAATTAATTCAGAAGATATTATTAGTTCAGAGAATCCAACCTTGCTGGTGTTTTGGGCAACCTGTTGTGCTCCTTGTAAAAAAGAGCTGTTAACAATTTCTAAAGTTTATGAGGATTGGAAAAAAGAGACAGGAGTTAATATAGTGGCAATATCCGTTGATTTACCGCAATACGCAAACGGTGTAGCTCCATTTGTTAATAAGTACAATTGGGATTTCGATGTCTATTTAGATGTTAAAAGGAATTTAATGCACAAAATGAATGCCTATAGTACACCGCATTCTTTTTTAATTAATAAGACTGGAGAAATAGTATGGGAAAAGCAAGGGTTTGTATATGGAGATGAAAAAGCTATTATTGAAAAAATAAAAGAGTTAAAGTAAAAATATAATGTTGGATAGTTAGGTTTAGATTGCTTACAACGTGTTTGTATATGGAAAGTAGCGTGTTAGCGTGCGAGGATTTTCCGAAAGGAAAATCGGACGCAATGGACTATACACGTTGTTAGCTGTTGTTGTTTATCTACTATTAAATTATTTAGTATTTTCGATTTCACTAATAATTCCGTAAGCTCTGCGATGACCTAAACGATCTGCACGCTTCAAGTAAGACAAGGCTTCTTCTAAATCAGCTCCAATATTTAAAAGCTCAACACCAAGATTAAATGAAACGCTTGCTTCATTCGGGTCAATCTCGTAAGCTTTTTTTAGCGCTATAACTGCTTCTTCGTGTCGATTCAGTTCTATTAGTGCACAAGCTTTTTGATACCATGAAATCGCAATTTCCGGACATATTTCAGTGAGTTTAGTAAAACAATCGAGAGCTTCCTTAGGCTGTTGAGCTAAACCATGAGCAGTACCTTTCAAATCTATTAAGAATGCAGAATTGGGATCATGTTTTAAATTTTCGTCAACCTGAAACAAAACTTCTCCGTATTTTTCTTGCGCAATTAGCCGTTCCATTTTTGCAGTAAAGATTTTTGCCGTCATTTTACTTTGAGAATCTTCAACTATGTTTAGCTTTGAAGAAATCATTGGTTCACTGACATTTTTGTCTAAAGAAATTATTTCTAGTTGATTAGTACCTCTTATCTTTCTAATTTCATACAACTTTACTGGATGTTCAATGTTTTCTTCTATCAATTTTATATAGTGATTACGTCTTTCCTCATTACATTTTAAACCAAAAATGATTTCTTCTAAATGACCTGGCCAATCAAACTCCCCAGGATATGGTTCAACATATCTCCATTCTTCTTCATATTGCCAACATTTTGGCTTAGTAGAAATGGCTTTTTGAAATGTGCTATCAGAGAATGCAATTTTATAACTTGAAGTATATGGACGTCCATTTTCATCTACACTAAAAGACATGCTTGCTTTAAAACCATTCTTATTCATTTCTGGAAGTTTATCAGAGTAGATTACTGGGAGAAAATGCTCAGGATTTGAAAGTCTTGAGCCTTTTACTTTTTTGAATCCTAGACAAATACCAGAATGCTCACCTGCGTAGTGTGACCACATTAACTGATGTTTCGGATTGGCAGATAAACTAAATATACCTACATTTAATAGTTGAGTGTCGAATCCATGAAACAGTCTTTCAATGTTTGCAGGTGGATGTCCTGTTAGTTTTTTCATCACTTGCGTACGATATCTAGACGCTTCTTCTATTCCTTTAAAACTTTTGAATTTTTCAACCATTTTTTCAGTTTCTGTGGTAGACAATCCAAAAAAAAGTTCTTTGTTATCTATTGATCTTTTTGCTTCCATTAGAAAACCAGAAACTCCAGCATGTTGCATTTCTTTAATCTTTTCAATAATCCATTCTTTTCCTATATCTATTAAAGAGCATTCGAAAGGATCATTTAACCCTTCAGCAGTAGATAAGTAGACTTTTCTTGATGTAAAAATAGCTTCAGTATATTTGGAGTCCGATTTGTATTTGTAGTATATCATCCTTTAATAAAGTGCATTGTAAACTTAGTTTTTTGAAATATGAAATATCTGAATTGTCAATTACAG
Source organism: uncultured Dokdonia sp. (assembly GCA_937124495.1). GTDB lineage: Bacteria > Bacteroidota > Bacteroidia > Flavobacteriales > Flavobacteriaceae > Dokdonia. The sequence goes on from CAKZKZ010000450.1 coordinate 2,639, forward strand.
CTAACTAGTATATATAAGCAATATAGCTAATTTTTGACAGTTAACTACCTTATATTGAAAGGTTATAAGAACTTTGTTAAGTGATTTTACTTATACAACCTTTCCTTTGTATAAAGATAGTTTTCATAAAGCTGAAACATATAAGCAACCTAGTTGCTGGAAATCTGGAACGAAATAAAAATGCAAAACTGTCAACGAATTAGGTAATCTTTACAATTTCGACAAAACGAGGCACGAGTGACGAGCTTGCCTACCGCAGGCAGGAAATCGAATAACAGTGAGTACGTTCTATAAGTAACATTAAAGTGAACTAGGTGTGGGATCTCTCCTGTCGTCGAGATGACTCAGCGGTTTAGTCTTTTGAGATTTGGAATTTTTCAAAAAAGATTCAAGATCGCTTCGCTACAGGAATCAAGAATCAGGACTAAAGGGATTCGGTCTTTTGAAATTTTCAGTCCAGATTCGTGATTCCCTTGATTCCTGTTTCCTTTTCGCGAAAGCGGAAAGCAAAAAGAAAAAAACTCCCTATCTTTGTTCTCCGAACATTGTTTTGGAATCATCTATGAGTCAAAAAGTATTACTTAATGCGACTGAGGTACACATTATCCTCAATAGACTGGCTTGTCAACTCATTGAAAATCACGAAGACTTTTCTGATACTGTCCTTATAGGCATTCAGCCGCGTGGTATTTTTCTAGCAGAACGGATCAAAAAACTACTCACAGATACCTACCAAATTGAAAATGTCAAGTTGGGGTATTTGGATATTACGTTCTTCCGTGATGATTTTCGCAGAAGCGAAAAAACATTAGAAGCCAACAGAACTCAAATCGATTTTGTGGTCGAAAATAAAAAAGTAGTCTTTATAGATGATGTACTCTATACAGGACGTAGTATCAATGCCGCACTAACGGCGATACAGAGCTTTGGACGACCTGAAGAAGTAGAGTTGTTGTGCCTGATTGATAGACGTTTTAGTAGGCATTTACCGATTCAAC
>CAKZKZ010000451.1 GCA_937124495.1 uncultured Dokdonia sp.
TGGATGCGATCAAGATAACGCCCTTACTGGTGAAATAATTCGCTCTCTTAAAAAAATCATAGGCTTTGACTCCCTATAAATACATGCCCGAATTTATGAACGTTTTTCCTTTTTTATGACGTTACTGCATTTTATTATCATGTTCTGAGATTTTACTAACTGTTAGGCACTTTTTAGTGAATTGTAACTGGCCCCTTCCTTTCTTTACTTAGTTTTACTGTTTTAATTTTCAAACTTTTTATAGTCTTTCAATTCAAGAAATATTTTAGATTTACATTAGATAAATTTAATTTAGTGATTGTTACATTTAATAAATCCTAATGACATAGCCCTGTATATTCATTAAGTACAGATCGCTTCTGTTTTGTAGTGACACCGTACACATCATACAATTGGTCATCAATCTGATAGCCTCCTATTCCCTGAAGATGGCGTAGTATTTTATCTCCAACGACTTCATTAATACCTTCTATAGAAAGTAACCCTTCTAATGTAATTTTATTAAGATCTTGTTTCTCTTCGTATGTTTTCCATTTCGATTTAGACACATACTTTCCCTTAGGCTTAGGGTTTGTCACCCAATCTGGAAATTTAAAGTAAGGAGAAATTGTAGCTAGCAATGAATCAGGTACCTGTGTAACTTTCTTAAAATCTGGAATAGAGTTAATCCATTGTCCGCTTTCGCGAAAGCGGTGCAAGCGATCTACCTCTTCTACACTCATTCCTAAAGTATATCCTTTATAATCTGTAATAAAATTAGGATTGAACGGGTATCGCTTAGGTTTCCTATTCTCTATCTCAATAAGTTTTAAGGAATCTATTTGATTTTGAAAAACTACTACCTCCAGCTGTTCTTCCTTAGAGATTGCAATATCATGGGTTGGTTTATACCAAAAAGAAACACTCAGAAGAATAAGGATAAGTCCTATAAATACCAAAATCCCACTTCTCTTTTGCCTATCATAAAAGAAGTGGGATTTAAAAGTATTCATTATATCGTATTAAGCGTTTGCTTTATTTTCTTTTATAGCATCCAAGAAGCGGTTTAATTGCTTCTTAACGACTGGGAATAAGAAGTAAAGTCCTAACATATTCGGGAATACCATTGCAAAAATCATTGCATCAGAGAAAGACCAAATAGACTGCATACTTGCCGAAGCCCCTACAACCACAAAGGCTAAGAATAAGAATTTATATACTAAATCTGCTACTTTACCACGCCCAAACAAGAACTTCCAAGATTGTAGCCCATAATAAGACCAAGAAATCATCGTAGATACTGCAAATAAAACAACTGCTATTGTCAAAAATACATTAGAATATGGAATATACTCTGCAAATGCTTTTGATGTTATTCCAGCTCCTTCATAAGAAACACCATCTATTAAGACAGCTCCTGATCCATCTCCTCCATACTCAAAGAACCCTCCAAAGTTAAATATTACAATAACTAAAGCTGTCATCGTACAGATCACTACCGTATCAATAAATGGCTCCAACAAGGCCACAAGTCCTTCACTTGCAGAATATTTTGTTTTCACTGCTGAATGCGCAATAGAAGCAGACCCTGCTCCAGCTTCATTAGAAAATGCAGCTCTTTTAAATCCTACTAATAATACTCCAATAACACCTCCTACTCCAAAGGCAGTAGGATTAAATGCTTCTTTTATGATTAAACCTATTGCGTCATCTATTAAAGATGCATTACTGAAAATAATATATAAACAAGCAACGATATACATCACTGCCATAAGTGGTACTACCTTTTCTGTTACCGAAGCGATACGCTTGATTCCTCCTA
>CAKZKZ010000452.1 GCA_937124495.1 uncultured Dokdonia sp.
CTCCTACCTCAACTTTTGACTTTTTACCATTTCAATCACCGAAAGGGCAACAACTCTTAAGACATTACCATAGAGCAACAGATAGATTAGACACCGTCATTCTGATAAATCAAACAGGAATACACACGCATTCTGATGGCTTCTTAAAAATTGTAGCTGAAATACCAAAATGGAAACGCGTTGCAGCCTTACTTGGATTTATACCAAGAATGTTAAGAGATTATGTATACAAAACTGCTTCTCGCAATCGGCTAAAATGGTTTGGAGTTTCTAAGAGTTGTACGATCAACTTTGGGTAAAATATAATACCAATTATCACTTTAGATAAACCTACTCCTTATATTTCATCTGCCAGGCTATAATTCAAATTTTGAAGGTTCATTTTAAAGTAACAATTGGTAATAGAATAAAAAATGAATGATCAAAACCATTCGTTTTTTTAAAGAAGCATCACTCCCACAAACATTACCCTTTTGAGATAAGTAATGTATCGTTCCTAATCAATAAGATGAGAGTGATGCTTTGTTAAATAATTCATTACCATTTTACTATACATATTTACAGCAAACCACTTTTTAACATTTACTATAAAACTACCTACAAATAAGTGTTCATAAAATCGTAAATTATATTTAACATATATTAGACTTAGGCATTAGCAATGTACTACAGCTTTTAAAAGTATACGTAAAACCCGATAGCATTTTACTAACTACCGGGTTCTCTCACCACACAACAAAGCGCAACACTTTCATAGTGCGCTTTGTTGTCTATTTTTCTTTTTGCTCTATAAATTTAACATCCCTTGTATTCTTTTGTACGGCAATAGAAGCAAAGAGACTCAAGAAAAATGAAATGCCATAAAAGCCTTTCTCACTTAATTCTAAATCTGCATTCCATAAACCAATAACAAGCAGTAAAATAGAAGCTATGGTCACAAACCAACTCACTCCATAATAAATATCTGTTACTGGGATTCCTTCTAATTTATCCCGCACCGTTTTTTGAACAGAAATCACTGAAAATAAGCCAAATAACAATATTGTAAAATAATACCCTTTCTCATTAAGATCCATTGTGGCATTCCATAATCCTACACAAAAAGAGACCATTCCAATCAATAAAGAGGCCCAAGATGCTGATATAAATGCTGCCGTTGGCTTGTTATTAAATTCTTCTTTTACTTTAACTTTTTCCTTTTTTTCTGTTTCCATTTTTACTTGATTTTCCATTGTTGTGTGTTTTAAGGTTCGTGTAATTTTAGTCTGTTTTTAGTATGTTATCTCCACAGGAATAACAATGTGGTAAGTGTGCATAATTCTTCGTATCACAGGTGTTACAATTTTTAAAAAGTTGAAGCCCGCAATGACGGCAATATGGGGTAACTTTTAGCGTACCCGATCTGTGTTTCCGTTTTCCGCTTTGAAAAATCTCATTTATTAAATAATCTTTCCCGCAACTAGGACACATGTGATTCTCTAATGCTTTCTCAGCCACTTCATTTTTGATTTTCTTAGCTCGTTCTGTCGAAGATAATTGTAGCTCTTCTTTCTTCCTTTTGACAAAAGCTTTTAAATGTTTTATCGCATAGATTCCCAAGACTACAGATAATAAGATTCCTATAGCGTATCTAACATATCCTCCGTAGCTGGGTAAGTAGGGAACTAATCCTATAAAGAAGCCATAGAAAGCAAAGAACACAAACCCTCTAAATAATGGCCAATAACTGTGCTTACGTTTCTTTAGCAACATCCAGATACCTAATAATAATATTGGAATAACAAACAATAGGCGACTTATAAAAATGTGTAAATCGTAGGCTCTCTCTGCCTTGATATATAAATCTCTTGCCTTTGACTTTTCCTCATTAATAGCATCGTTATACTTTTGTTTCTGCACACTAAAATCATCAATAGTAGCTTGTAGCAATATCTTTTCTGATGTAAGTTTCTTTAGCGATTTACGTAAAGAATCTAAAATATAATTACGTTGTTGTATTTCAGCATTCACCTTTGACGATTGCGTGGCAGTACGCGTTGAAATCCACGTTTTAAAAGAAGCTTGCTGTTCATCTAATGCATTTTGAGCAAGATCCATAGAAAGTTGAATACCTTCTTGTACTTCATATTTTTCTCGTATAGTGTCTTGGATACTCTGCTTTAAAACCCTATACTTTTTAATATCAGTTTTGACATCAAAATCAGTAACATAAGGTCGTTTATCTACTTCATCTATATCCCAAATAATTCTGTTAGCCATGCCTATTAAAAAAACGGCTAAAAGAAAGCTAATCACATAGTGAATAAAGGAAGTTGTACGGGTCAATTTTTTATTATTAAAATCCATGATTGCGTGGTTTGATACTTATTAAAAAGCTTTGATTAAAAATGATATTTATAAGAGAAGTATTAAGCCTATTAGGTTTGCCCCAGATAAGCAGAGACTAAAAAGAAACAACCATGTTTTTGGTTCATTTTTTATATAAAAATATATTCCATAGCACACAGAAAATAATTGCACTATCAAAAAAGGAATAGTAAGCACTCCTATGAATACAATAACACGGAGACTATTTGCCAGATATATAACACTATAAATCCCTAAAAAATAAATAACGAGACTAAGGTGTATAAACACTTGTCCTTTTTCATGTAGTATGCAATTGTTATTCTTAAACTCCATAATTCATTGGTTAAATGACAGGGCAAATATGCAATGGTCTACTCAGTTTGAAAATCAAACTTTCACAAAAAACTTACGATATAATTATACATTTATACCATATTCATCATATTTTAAAGTAAATTTATGCTATATTACTTACGATATAATATGGTTATTTTTGACATAATAAACTCACTTTCTACAGAAGATTATGAAAAGTTCAAGTCTTATTTGCGTCATAAAAACAAACGTTCTGATACAAAAAACACAGCATTACTTAAGCTTTTAAGGCAAGCATACTTACCCAAAGACATTGACATCACGCTTTATGGGAAACCTTCTAAAAATGCTTATCACGCCCTTTGCAAAAGATTGCACGACAACTTGATTGATTTTATTGCTAGTAATAGCTTAGCATCTGAAACCACTGAAGAGTTTGACGTTTTAAAACTCATCCTTACTGCACGTATTCTATACGAGCGAGAGTTATATAAAGCAGCTAGAAAAACACTTCTAAAGGCAGCTACACTAGCAAAAACCCACGACTTATACAGCATGCTAGGCGAAATATATCATACACAAATACAATATGCACATTTACATCCTGAAACAAATTTTACAGGCTTAATTCAAGCATTTCAAACCAACCAAAAACATCACCAACATCAAGAAAACCTCAACCTAGCCTATGCATATATTAAAGACCGTATTTCAAAAACAAACAATACAGTCACAGAAGATGTAAATCAACTTCTTACCGATGCATTTCAGAAATTCAACATTAGCATTGATGAATCGCTCACCTTTAAATCTCTGTACCAATTACTAGAAATCATAAATACTGTAGCGCGATTAGAAAATAATTATTTTGATGCCCTACCCTTTTTCGAGCGTGTGTATACTGAGATTAGCCTAAAAAAAACGATCACCAACAAACATTTATATTACCACATACACTTGCTATATTTTATGGCAAACGCTTATTTCAGGAATCGGCAGTTTGAAAAAGCCACCGAATATCTTGATATTATGAAAGAACGTATGCAAGAAGAACGGAGTAAATATGAATTCCGCTTTCGCGAAAGCGAACTCTTGCTACGCACCCTTCTTCTCAACTATACGGGGAATGGCAAAGAAGCCATTATTCTTTTAGAAACTCATTTTGAAAAAGCAGCTAGAAAAAGCAAAACTCAAAACCCTGATCTTATTCTTGTAGTATGTATTTGCCTCACGCAACAAGGAGCGCATAAAAAAGTAATCACCGCCCTTAATAAACTAAAGCATAGCACGACTTGGTATATTACAAAAATGGGAGAGGACTGGATGATCAAACATGATCTACTCCAATTGATCACCCATATAGAATTAGAACATATTGATCTTGTGGCATCCCTTTTCAAACGTTTTAAACGTAAATACAAACATGTCATTACGCATGAAAGTCGGCTAAATGATTTTCTCAAAACAGTAGAAATCATGTACAAATACCCAGAAGAAGTAACAGGTATACGCTTTCGCGAAAGCGTAAAAAACCTCTTTACCACAGAAAACAAAGCGAAAGAAGATATTTTCATGCTGAGTTATTTTGCCTGGATTCTTTCAAAAACAATAGATAAACCATTATATCAAACCACTCTTGAATTATTATAAACAAGCAAGAGAAACAATTGTCAATTTTTCATTTAATTCCTACAAAAACACTCGCAAAATCAAGGAAACGTGGTGTTTTTGTCCTTTTCATAACAAAACCATAATATATTGCTTGGGTTTAACAATACGTTCACATAATCCCCTTGTAACAATACTTACCTTTTGTGCTTCATAAAAAACTCGTTATGCGTATAAAATTACACTATCTGATACTCGCTTTTTTAGCTGTATCTATTACAGGTTGCGCCGCTTTGCAATCTAAAAAACCAAAGGGTGCGGCTTCTGCAAAATCCAAACCTAAACCTAAGAAAGGAGAGATCAAACCTTATGCTAAAGTGATCACAAAAGAGGCAAAAACAGACGAAGGCCTGTTTACAGTCCATCAAATAGACAACTCCTATTTTTACGAGATTCCTGACTCTCTTTTTGGAAGAGAAATGCTTATGGTCACGCGTATTGCAAAAACAGCTACAGGACTAGGATTTGGTGGTGGTAAACAAAATACTTCCGTACTACGTTGGGAAGTAAAAGACAAGAAAGTATTACTACGTGTTGTATCACATCAAGTTTATGCTGCAGACTCATTGCCTATTTCTGAAGCTGTAAAAAACAGTAATTTTGAACCTGTATTATATGCCTTTGATATTAAAGCATACCATAAGGATACGATAGGCGACACTAGAAATACCGTCATAGACGCATCAGAACTCTTCAAAAAAGATGTAAAACCATTAGGATTACCACAGTTTAGAAGAAAAGGGTTTAAAGTAACGCGCCTTGATGAAAAGCGTTCCTATATAGATACCATACGTAGCTACCCTAGAAACATAGAAACAAGACACGTAAAAACATATGCTGCATCTGCTCCACCTAGTAATAGTGCGACTGGTTCACTTTCTGTGATGATGAGCAACTCTATGATTTTACTACCTGAAACTCCTATGAAGCGTCGTTATTTTGATCAGCGTGTAGGATGGTTTGCTCGCGGTCAAACGGATTACGGACAAGAAGCTCAAAAAAGTAAAACGGTTCGATATTTAGACAGATGGAGATTAGAAGTAAAGGATGAAGACCTTGCAAAATTTAATCGTGGTGAACTTGTAGAGCCTAAAAAGCAAATTGTGTACTATGTAGATAGAGCGACTCCTAAAAAATGGATCCCATATATCAAACAAGGTATTGAAGATTGGCAAGTTGCCTTTGAAGCTGCTGGATTTAAAAATGCCATTATTGCAAAAGACCCTCCAACTCCAGAGGAAGACCCAGATTGGAGCCCTGAAGATGTACGTTATAGTGTGGTACGATATTTAGCCTCTCCTATTCCTAATGCAA
>CAKZKZ010000453.1 GCA_937124495.1 uncultured Dokdonia sp.
AAAGTCGCCAATGCTGTCAAAAATGGATGGAGCAATATCTCAGAATTTTTCCTTGGGTTGCTACACGTCTGGCCTTTTATTATCTTAGTGGCTGTTAGTGTTTTTATGATTCGTCGTTGGATCAAGAGAAGAAAGAAGAAATAGTACGCTTTCGCGAAAGCGTAAACAATATAAATACCTAAGTGGGGTTTTACATATACGAGGTGATGATTCCCTAAACACCTTTGTTATGTAGAAGATATGTATGAGTCTATGAAAAAGAAAATTAGTATTTCCGTTATCGCTGTTGTTATACTCTTTACAACAGTAAGTTTTAAAAGTGATTTTTTTGAGATTGCAAAACAGATTGAAATCTTTACAACACTTTTTAAAGAGCTCAACATGAATTATGTAGATGAGACCAACCCTGCAGATCTCATGGATGCCGCTATAGAAGGGATGCTTGACGATTTAGATCCGTATACAAAATACTGGACTGAGCAAGAAGTTGAAGATGCAAAGATTAATAGAAGTGGAGAATATTCTGGTATTGGATCTACAGTTCGTACAAAAGATAAAGTGATGACTATCATAGAGCCCCGTAAGGGCTATCCTGCCGACAAAGCAGGTCTTAAAGCTGGGGATCAGATTATAAAAATTGGCGAGATCTCGGTTACTGATTTTGAAGGTGATGCTGGAGATTTATTAAAAGGATCACCAGGAAGTGCCATTAATGTAACGTATCTACGACAAGGTAAAACGGCACAAGCAACCATAAAAAGAGCTGAGGTAGACGTAGACGCAGTTCCGTTTTACAAGCTTATTAATGGGAATACAGGATATATTGTCTTAACGAAGTTTAATAAAAAAGCTTCAGCACAAGTAAAAGAAGCGCTCATTAGTCTTAAAAATGATGGTGCCGAAAAAATCATTCTAGATCTTAGAGGAAATGGCGGCGGACTCTTAGTAGAAGCTATACGTATTTGTAATTTATTTTTACCAAAAGGAGAAGTCATTACAACCACTAAATCTGTCATAAAAAAATACAACAAAACGTATAAAACAAAAGAAGAACCTATAGATACAGAGATTCCGTTAGCTATATTAATTAATGGAGGTAGTGCTTCTGCAAGTGAGATAGTCACTGGAGGATTACAGGATTATGATCGTGCTGTGGTAATTGGTGCTCGTAGTTTTGGGAAAGGGCTTGTACAGCGTCCTAAACCGCTTACATACGGTACACAACTCAAGGTAACCATCTCTCGTTACTTTACGCCTAGCGGTCGTTGTATACAAGCATTAGATTATTGGAATCGAGATGAAAAAGGAAATGCCGTACGTACAGAATCTCAAAATTATAAAGAATTTAAAACAAAGAATGGTCGTAAAGTATTTGACGGTGGTGGTGTTTTTCCAGATATAGAAGTTACTTCTGCAAAGATAAGTCCTATTACAAAAGCACTGAGTAAAGACAATGCTATTTTTGAATATGCAACAGATTATTATTATAAACATCAGTATGCAAATCTTGAGGAGTTCCGTTTTAACGATGCTGATTATGAAGATTTCAAAAAGTTCTTGAAAAAGACACAGTTTACATTTGAAACGGAGACGGAGACCGCTTTCGCGAAAGCGTTAGAACAAGCAGAAAAAGATGGTTTAAAAAATGAAGTATCCTCTGTTTACAATCAATTACAAAAAACGATTAAAGATGCTAAAAATAAAGAACTAGACGATCGTCAAGAAGAAATTCAAAATGTATTGATTGATGAGATTGTAAAACGTTATTTCTATCGTGATGGATTGTATGAATATCAAATAGCAAATAATAAAGAAATAGCAGAAGCTATTGATATTTTAAATGATACAAAACGATACGAAAATACTTTAAAATAAGCGTATTAAACACTTTTACATACATATTGTCTTTTTAGTATATACGGTCATCGCTGTAGCACAAGTAGATCGATCGCATGAAACATTTTTTGATACAGACCAATATGATATAACACCTTCTGAAATTGTCAAGCTCAACCGTTTTATCACAAGTTTACCGAAAGATAAAATAGAAGATATTTCTATTTATGGATATTGTGATGATCGAGGAAGTGATGCATATAATAATAAGCTCTCTCAACAACGTGCAGATGCGATTAAAGCCCTTTTTTCTGAACAAGGAATCTCAGATACGATTATAAAAAATTCTGATGGAAAAGGAGAATTACTCCTTACCCGATTGGATGATATTACTAACGAAATACAACGTAAACTCAACCGTAAAGTAGAGATTATTGTTTCTATAAAAGAAGTACCGCCTCGCATTATAAGTCCAGAAGAAAAAGCTGAGGAAAAAGAACTTGTCGCTGCTGTTGAAGAAAAACGCTATAAATCCTTTACTGATACTATTGTAAAAGGAGATCGTATTTTATTAGACAATATTCTTTTTAAAATCAATTACAGTTATATACGAGGAAGTTCTTATAAAAACTTAAGAAAACTTGCTAAATTTCTAAAAGAAAATGATAATATCATTTTTAAAATTCAGGGTCATGTATGTTGTGTAGGGAGGGGTCGTGATGCAATTGATTTAAAAACTGGAAAACGAAATCTCTCTCTCTCACGTGCAAAATTTGTATATGACTATTTATCAAAAAATGGCGTATCAAAAAAACGAATGCGTTATGAAGGTTATGGAAGTAAATATCCTTTAGGAGGCGATACAAAATTAGATAGACGTGTAGAAATTCTAGTTACCTATGTAAAAAAGCCTAAAAAGAAGAAAAAGTAAATGGATGCCTTTCTTGGTTTTTTTGAATTAATGCCCATCTGGCAAAAACTCATCTGGTTGGTTGCCATTATTACGCTTTTCTGGATCTTAGAGGGGTATTATCCTTTTAGAAAAGTTACCTACAAAAAATGGAAGCATGCGCGAACTAATCTAACGCTTCTTTCTTTTACCATGGTGATTAATACGATTTTTGGAATTGCTACAGCGGGTATTTTTTTATGGGGACAAGAAGCCTCTTTTGGAATACTTCATTGGTTTGAAGCCCCTGTATGGGTAGAACTTATTATTTCTTTACTACTATTAGATCTTATAGCGCAATACGGAGTTCATTATTTTCTTCATAAAAATAAATGGTTATGGCACTTACATACCGTACATCATAGTGATACACATCTAGATGTAACTTCTGGTACCAGACATCATCCTATGGATTTTATCATGAGAGAACTCGCAGCATTGTTTGCCGTTGTCATTACAGGAATGCCGATTTCCTTTTATCTTTTATATCGCATTATTACTATCTTTTTTACCTATTGGACGCACACTAGTTTTGGCGTTCCAGAAAAACTTGACAGAGCTTTGAGTTACATCATCGTAACGCCAGGTATGCATCGTTTTCACCATCATCGAGAAATGCCGTGGACGGATACGAATTTTGGAAATATTCTATCTATTTGGGATCGTTTATTTAGTACGTTTTTATATGACGATCCTAATAAAGTATCATTTGGATTGGATATTATTGATGAAACACAAACAGATACACTAAAATATCAATTAAAGCTCCCTTTTGATAAGCGTGTGAGGTATAAGAAATAAAGAATTTTATGCCGTTTTTATCATTCCTATATGAGGAATACCATCTTCTAGATACCCCTCTCCTATTTGTTTAAATCCAAGATTATTATAAAATGATTTTAGATATGTTTGTGCAGAAATTTTAACTGTGGTAGTATTATAGGTTATTTCTATAGCTTTTATAGAGGTTTCCATAAGGTTATATCCATATTTGTATGTACGCTCTGAAGCGCGTACCACTACCCTACCAATACTCGCATTTTCAAAATAAGTATTTGGCGGAAAAATACGTGTATACGCTACAAGATCTTCTTCTTTATATCCTAATACATGTAAAGCAATATCATCTTTACCATCTATATCTTGATACACACAATCTTGTTCAACAACAAAGACTTCAGATCTCAATTGAAGTAATTCGTAGAGTTCATCTCTTGTGAGCTCTTTATAAGACTTTATCTTAAAATGAAGTGGCTTGGTTTTCATACTATATCCGCTTAGCGGTTAAAAAAAAGAACTACCTCGAGGCAAGCTTACGGAAATTAAACCATTGGCTATCGTCCCGCAGTTAACAATGCGATATTTTATCAACACGTCTTTGATGACGTCCTCCTTCAAAATCGGTCGTTAAAAAAGTTTTAACCATATCTAATGCTTGATTTTCTGAAGTATATCTTGCAGGAATACTAATCACATTAGCATCATTATGTTGTCTTGCTAATGCAGCGATTTCTTTCATCCAACAAAGTGCTGCACGTACATTTTTATGTTTATTCACACTCATAGCAATGCCATTACCACTTCCGCAAATAACAATTCCAAAATCTACAACACCATTTTCTACATCTTTTGCTACCAAGTGTCCAAAATCTGGATAATCTACACTATCTGTGGTATCTGTTCCATAATTTGTCACTTCATGTCCCTCACTTTCTAAATATGCAACAATAGTATGTTTATAATCTGGACCTGCGTGATCATTTCCAATAGCAATTTTCATGAGTATAGTGTATTTGTTTTTGCAAATTTATATAAACTCTAAGGTTTAAAGAGTACGCTTTCGCGAAAGCGTATACACATTTAATAAACAATTATCTTTAAATATAGGGTAAAGCTATATCCTGTTCACAAGCTGTGAATAGCTATTGTCAATAACTTTTAAAATATATTAATAACTGAAATTGGATGCTAGTTATTTTTTTACAATACAGTGCTTATTACAATCTCACAAGTTTTTATTTGATTAGTTTTTATCAATTCTATCCATCAAATTATGAATCAAATTTAATAACTCTGAGAATTAGTTGTCTTCAAAAAGTTGTCAATTAGGGTTCTTAACAATTGTGAATAGCTATTTATAAAATACTTCATTTTAAGGTATCTAACATCTTTTTTATATTTCATAACTAGTGAATAACTCTTAGTAAGTGATAAATCAAAAGAAATGATTAAAAAGTTATACCGCTATTCACACGCTATTATAATCATCATTTTTTTTTAATTAATTTAAGAAAAAGAAAATATAATTATATAGTATGTTGATAAGTGAAATAACATGATTTTAAAAAGGAATTATAGAAAAATTGATAAAGAAGAAAAAATGGACTGCTTACTTTTTAACTAGCGATGGTTTCTACTTGAGAAGAAGGAGTAGAGGTATGATTTCCATTTTCATTAAAAGAATTGTTGATATATATTCCAATAACAAAGAGACCTAATAGAAATATTAGGATAAAAAGAACCGTGGTTTTATTTAATCTTTTTGTTGAAATCATAGGTAGTGTCTTAGTAAAGACGCAATTATTAAATGATTGTTACATTAAATTTAAGTTTTTTTTAAGAATTAGCCTTTTTTTGTTTAATTATTTAATATTATTTAATTGTTAATTAGATTTTTAATTAAACATTTTTTTATAAATAGTAAATATTCCTTTTCTTTACAAAAACATAATGGTAAAATGAAATTTCCATTACTTTTTATTTTAATTCCTTTTGTAGCCTTTGGACAAATCCAAATTGGCCAGACTATTGATGGAGAAGCTATTGGAGATCTTTCTGGTACTAATATTAGTCTTTCTTCT
>CAKZKZ010000454.1 GCA_937124495.1 uncultured Dokdonia sp.
CTTTTTTTTGCGTTCGATATATTTTCGCCTGAATAAGGTTTCTATAATGTTAGCCCTCGTAGAAGGTCTCCCTATTCCGTTTTCCTTCATCAATTCTCTCATTTCATCATCATCTACGTGTTTACCAGCTGTTTCCATAGCGCGTAGTAACGTAGCTTCCGTAAATTGATTAGGTGGCTTTGTTTCCTTTTCTAAAAAAGAAGGTTCGTGGGGTCCTTTTTCGCCTTTGACAAAAGAAGGTAGGATTCCTTTTTCCTTTTGGGCTTTTGCTTCTGGGTTTTCAAAGACAACCCTCCACCCTTTTTCTAAAATCTCTTTTCCTGTGGTTTTAAATGATACCGTATTGACTTCTCCTACGACTGTCGTATTGGCTACTGAACAATCGTCATAAAAAACGGCTATAAAACGTTTGGTAATAATATCATACACCTGCTGTTGATTGTATTGCAAATTCATTTGCACACCTGTGGGAATAATAGCATGGTGATCGGTTACTTTTTTGTCATTAAATACTTTAGAAGACTTTTTTATCTTCTTCCCTAAAATAGACTTGGTCAGATGTTGATAGGCCGTTAGATCTTGCAAAATCCCTGGTACTTTAGGATACACATCATTCGGTAAAAATGTGGTATCCACTCTAGGATAGGTCACGACTTTTTGTTCGTATAATTTCTGCGTTATTTTTAAGGTTTCATCCGCCGAAAATCCGAACTTCGTATTACAATACACCTGTAAACCTGTAAGATCAAAAAGCTTAGGTGCATATTCCTTTCCTTTTTTCTTGGTCGTGGATACGATTTCAAAATCACGCTCTTTTACTTGTTTCGCGAAAGCTTCCCCTTCTTCTTTTTTTAAAAACCGTCCTTTTTCACAGTTAAATAAAGTTTCTCGATACAAGGTTTGTAGTTCCCAATACGGTTGAGGCTTAAAATTTTTAATTTCCTGATAGCGATGCACAATCATTGCCAATGTAGGTGTTTGCACCCTACCCACTGACAACATTTGTTTATATCCACCGTGTTTAACCGTATATAAACGTGTAGCGTTCATCCCCAAAAGCCAATCCCCTATAGCTCGAGAAAATCCTGCATAATATAAATTGTCATATTGTGTAGAAGGTTGTAATTTTTCGAAACCTTCTTTGATAGCTTCCGTCGTTAGTGAAGAAATCCATAAACGTTGTACTTCTCCTTTGTACTCTGCTTGGTTGATGACCCAACGTTGTATTAATTCTCCTTCTTGTCCAGCATCCCCGCAATTGATAACTACAGTAGCTTGGTCAAATAATTTTTTTACAATATTAAATTGTTTTTGAATTCCATCGTTGTCAACTACTTTGGTTTTAAACGTATCTGGTAACATGGGAAGGTTATTCAAGTCCCAACTTTTCCAATGTGGTTTATAATCATTGGGTTCAAATAGTGTGCACAAATGACCAAAAGTATAGGTAACGGCATACCCATTACCTTCATAATAGCCATCACATCTTGTATTTGCTCCTAATACAGCAGCAATTTCACGGGCAACACTTGGCTTTTCGGCAATACATACTTTCATGGCAGAACACAAAAATAGTTAAAATACATGGTTCATCGAACTCAAAATACAGGCAGCATTCCAGTAAAAGGAATTCCCCGTCAACATCAAAAAATTATGTAAGAAGCCGTAAAGAATCTGATCTTGATAAAGAAGTCATTATTGATATCTATTCTTTTATTATAATACGACAGGAGTAATGATAATAGGTTGGATTATTTACTCTCCTGAAGGGGGTATTAATGGAAAAGGAAAAGAAGGCAATGAAGGATTTGGTAATGGTATAGGCTTATCATCACCAGGACCTCCTCCAAAAATCACTTTTATATTTTCGATTTCGTACTGTTCAAATTGTCTTAACATACTATAAAATTTAATAATTAGTAAATAAATTTAAATGATTACTAATAAAAAAAGTAACACCCGATAATAGTTAACAGTAGTTTTTGAAATAAAAAATAGTATTGTGATCATCAGAAAATGTAGTATCTTTTTCCACAGCATGTTGCTTATATTTAACGTTATATATAAATAAGAATAAACAAAAACTAAAACTCTATGAAAATTCTCGTGAGTGGTGGATTTAATGAAGACAAGCCTGAATTATTAGAAAAAACAAAGGATTTTACAAAAATACTTGGTAAAGAAATTATTTCTCAAGGACATACACTTATCAATGCTTGTATAACCCAGTTTGATGCAGTAATTGCAGAGAGTGCTTTAGAAGCTCTTCAAAAAGAAGAAGATTCGTCTATTAACAGAGTGATAGGTTATATTATCGATGGTAAAACATCTTCGCATAGTTTTGGAAAAATAATAAACTCTGAACTTAAAGATTGGGAATTAGGCGGACCAAGTCTTAGAATACCAGAACCCATTGAAAACTCAGATGTAATCATAATAGTATCTGGATTTGATGGTGCACAACGAGCAGCAAATTGGGCAAGAATTGCCAACAAACCCATCTTACCCATTGGTGAGTTTGAAGGAGCTGGTAAATTGATATACTCAGAAGAAAGAAACAATTTTTTAAACTCTAACGTAAAGAACATCTCTCTTGAAGAATTTGAAGATTTAGCTCAGAAAAACATTTCAAATGAAGAGCGCGCCCAATCGGTTTTAAATCTTGCAGAAAGAGTAAACATTTCTAAAAATGTCTTTGCCATCATGTCATTTACAGACGATCCGGGACTTGAAGACGCATACGAATCCTTCAAAGAAGTATGTCTTAAATTTAATCCGAGTTATAATTGTTTGAGAATGGATGAGATCACTGACATAAAGAGGATTACTCCAGAAATGCTTAATGGTATTAAAAACAGTGCTTTTGTCATTGTTGATCTTACACTGGAAAGACCTAATGTGTATTATGAATTAGGGTATGCCGATGCTTTAGACAAATCTATTATTGTAACCGCCAAGGCAGGAACTAACATACATTTTGATGCAAAAGATTTTCCAATAATATTTTGGGAATCACAGACTAAACTAAAAAAAGAATTAACCATACGAATTAATCAAATAGCGGTAAAACAAGGTAGAAAATTGAGTTAAACGTAACGTATAAAAACAAGTTCTAAATAAACTCAAATCGTATATAAAAGTACAGTCTGGATGTATTCTCTGAATCTTCACTGATAATCGTTTATAGAGACTATTTATTTTTTTATAAACTAAATAGTCTATTAAATATATACCATTTAAAATAATGTTCAGTTCAAATCATCATAACAATACGTACCTTTATACCTCTAAAAGATATCTTTAAACATACGTTATTAAGTTTATGATGAAGAAAGCATTAAAAATTGCAGGTATTATAATTCTAGTCCTAGCCGTTGCAGGATATAGTATTAGAGAATATATGATTTCTCAAACAAAGAAAGCGAGTCCAGAACAAATCGTCAACTATACGAAAGGTGATACTGAACTTGAAGTGTTTTATAATCGTCCTTCTAAAAAAGGACGTGTCATTTTTGGAGAATTAGTGCCGTATGATGTCACTTGGCGTACGGGCGCTAATGAAGCAACGACATTTACAACAAATGCAGATCTAACCATTATGGGGAAAACACTCCCTAAAGGAAAATATACGTTATGGACGGTCCCTAATGCTTCGAGTTGGCAAGTAATTTTTAATGATGAAATGTATCTGTGGGGCACCGGAAGTAATGGCGCTTCACGTAATTCAGACAGCGATGCGCTAACTGTAACTGTTCCCGTAAAGACCACCTCTGAAACAGAATTATTTACAATTACACTGGAAGAAGTAGGAGAACAAGTGCATTTAAAACTCACTTGGGATACCACAACCGTTGCTGTTCCTATTACGATAAACTAAACATAGATTTAAAACCATTTTTCAAGATACAAATGAATAAAATGCTCATTTTATTGTTGTTGACTATTGGATGTATATCCTGTAAAAATGCTACAAAAGAAATTGACAAAATCGAGATTGCAAAACAATACTACAAGGCTCTTGACAATACTGATGATTCCAAAATAGCATCTTTACTAACCGATAGTATTTTGATAATAGAAACTGAATATGATTATAAACAGACATTTTCTCTGAAAGAATATGTTGAATGGTGCAAATGGGATGCTGTATTTGAGCCAACATACAAAATCCTTCAAATAGAGAAAGAAGGAGAAACTATCAAAGCAAAAATTTCAAAAATCGATAAGAGAATCTTGTTTCTACATGAAGAACCAATTGTCACCAATGAAGTTCTTCGATTTGCTGATGATAAAATTAGCAGCATTGAGAAAATAAAATATGTAGTTTTTAACGATACTACATTTGTTAAAAATAGAGAAGCTCTTTTAAGCTGGATCGATAAAAATTATCCTGATTTCAAAAAATTCATATACGACCAAACAGAAGCAGGTGGTATACAATACTTAAAAGCTATCGAGCTGTATAAAAACAGGAAATAACACGTTACAATAAAGCATCTTTCGCGAACCAATCTCGTCTGCAGGCTGGAGCACTATATAGCAAAATGCATTTATATATAACGTTATTCCCCACCTGACAAGTAACAAAAACACGCCTTAATCGTCAAAAAAGAAAACTTGACCCAATAAGGCAAATGGAAAGAACAAATCAAAGAACGGTTAGCAAAACAAAAACACTCATTGTGTATGTTTTAACGATCATTATTGGATATGCGCTTTTCATTATTCCTGATATATTCTTTGGAGTTACTAAAATCAATGGCGGAAAGATTGGCATCAACTTACTCTATATTGCTTTATTTCAATTTTTCTCAATTGCAGCCTTACTCTATACTTCCCTTAAAATCTTAAAAAAAGAGATTCGTTATATAGGGTTTCAGTCTATAAATATCAAAAAAGATGCTGTATTAGGCGTTATTTTCGGAGCTACGTGGACGCTTCTGCAATTTGTGATACTCATTCCGAATACAGGTGGAGCTAACCGTGCCGACATTAAAGGAATGCTGGGGATGTATGATGGTAGCGTACTAGGAACGTTCTCGTTTATTGTGTTGGGAGTCATAGGTGGTGGAATCACTGAGGAACTATTCAATAGAGGCTACTCCATTAATGTTCTTAAAGATGTCTTTAAAAATCCAAAAATAGGCCTATGGTTTTCTGCTATTTTATCAATTATAATATTTTCGCTCGGTCACATGCCAGTAAGTGCCTTGGATTGGTTTGACATCCTGATTCCAACAATTATATACACTTTGTTATTTATCACTACCAAACGATTGACCGCTTCTATCGTGGCGCACGGAGTGTATAATATGACGGCGATACTACTT
>CAKZKZ010000455.1 GCA_937124495.1 uncultured Dokdonia sp.
CGACCTCTACTCTCTTCTAAGGTGTGTGTCCACTTAAAAAACTTCTTCTCAGGATTCACAAATTGAAACTCAAAAGGCACCGTACGGTCTGACCAATCAATCACCATACGGATATCAATATCAAAGCCTGAACGTAACCACTCATTAGGAAAACGCTCATAATCTATCTGATCTTTATGTAAGGCTAGTAAATGACTCAGCTCATTTTTTAATGATTTCTCCAGACCTTTGAAGTTAACGCCTTTGATCTGCTCACCTAGCATATTGTAGTATAATTCTAAAGCTTCATTATACTTCCCGATTTCTTGGTACACTAATGCTAAATCTCTATAAGATTGTGCTTCCGATGGTGCTACTTTTAAGATACGTTCATATACCAAAGCTGCTTTTTCATAATCAGCAGCAGCTTCATAGATATAACATAATGTACGTAATGCTTTGGTATTATTTCTAGAAATATACGCAAGATCGGCTCTCACTTTATCTGCCAATTCTTTATTAATGCCATCAAAATACTGCGCCACATCTACATAAAATTCTAATGGAGATTCTTGTGTCCGAGACATACGCTGATATAACTCAAATTGATCCTTCAAATTAGGTATTTCGCGTAAGCGTAAAATATATTCTGGTAAACTAGATACATCTATACTACGCGTAGAAGATTCTGTATATTCATTGCCACTCACCAAAGCAGATTTCTGTGCCTTCTTTGCTTTGTTTTTAAAATTAACTTCCTTGGTCTTCACTAAAAATGCACCACCCGCAGCTAAGGAACCATAACGAGAGGTCGCTGAAGCTGATTTTAATACCGTAATACTCGCTATTTGCTGCACATCTAAAAAGTCTGGTGGATCTTGATAAGGCGTGCCATTGACAATCCAAATAGGAGGAATCTGATTGGTAATAGACTGATTTCCCCCTCGAATCTTATACACTACTTGACTACCACTATACAAACCACCCTCTACAGTTACCCCAGACACTTTTCCTGTCATAAGCTGTTGTAAGTTGGTTGCCCCTGCACTAAAATCATTCTCTGTAATCTCAGCAGCAGCGTAGCCTAGCTTGTCTTTGTTTACGCGACGTCCATCACTACTCTCTATCGTATTGTCTACTCGTTTACCGCCAGATAATACGACTTCATCAAGTTCATCATTCTTAGGAGTAAGTATGATCACACCCATATCTTGAAACTCAATCAATACTTCTTTGGTAAACATGCCTGCTTTACTTACTACCAATACATCACTTAAAGATGCTAAAATCTTAAAATTTCCTAGAGCATCTGTATAGACCTCATCAAAACTCCCTTTGCGCGTAATGGTAGCATCTGCTAAAGCTCCCTTGGTTGCGATTACACGACCACGAACAAAAACCTTAGAAGAACTATTTAAAACAGGGCTTGAAATAGATTTTACCTCCTCTTCATAATCATTACCATCTACTAAGGCAGAAGGAGTTTCTTGTGCACTTCTGCTTACAAAATTACTTGTTGTGATTTCTACAACGCCATTTCTTCCTATAGCACCATAACGTAACGAACCCGTAACAGTTTTTATAATAGAAATACTCTCAACACGATCTGGACTGATGAAAGGTCTTGGTGTATTTGGCGGAAATATGGATCCATCAATAACAATCAACATTCTTCCTAAATCTGGTTGTGATTCTGCTCTACTATTAAATACTGTTAATCCTTCATTTCCATCTGCTCTCGCTCTAATACCAGCAAATCTTCCATTTAATACCGTTCCTAAATCTGGAGCTCCAAGAGAAATATCTTCTCTTCGTAAGACTTTTATATCATAGCCTATTTTATCCTTATTTACTTTACCCAAACCTGTTTGAACTTCTTCTCCTTCCTCTTTTTGTTTTCCATCAGCATTAAGCACTACTTCGTCCAATACATCATTTTTAGGAACCAAATCAATTGTATACATGGTCTTATCATCAACTATAAAACTTTTAGGATACATTCCTAAATAGTAAACAATCCACAGATCTCCTTTAATCGCAGGGATTTTAAAACTACCATTTGCCAGTGATACATATTCTTCAAAAGATCCTTTTTTAGTAATGATTGCTCCTTGAATAGGCTTTCCTAAGCTTGTTATTTTTCCTGTAATTTGAGCTGTGCCTCCAATTACTCCATTAGAAATAGACGTAACTTCTTCCGTATAATCATTGCCCTTTATAAGTGCCGAATTATCGCCTCTTTTTTCTTTAGATAAAGGAGCCGATTTTGTAGTCACAATAACAGCAAACCCAGAAATAATAGGACCATAACGACTTGTCATCGTTTCAGAATCTTTTATGATAATAGATTCTATATCTGTATCAACAATCGCCAGTGCTACATCAATATTAAGAACTCTCCTGCCATTGATGAAAAATTTTGGATTTACTCCTTTAATAATGAGTCGTACCCCTCCAGGAGTATATGAAATACGTACTCTTTTAAAATTTTCTCTAATGACATTTTCTAATGTTTTTGCATTAGGAGTAATATCATCTGCCGTTATATAACGATCAAGAGCTCCTGTTACTCCGCCAGGAATATCAGGTATTCTTCTTCCTCTTATTTCTTTATCACCTACAATAATCTTCTCTATTTTTTTCACTAGAACCACTTCATCCAACACATTATTTTCTGGCAATAATTCAATGTTTATATTCTTTTGATCAGAGACCAATACATCTTTAGGAAACATCCCTAAATAACGAAACTGTAAAATATCTCCTTCTGTTGCAGGCAGCTCAAAACTCCCATCTGCTTTGGTCAGATATTCTGTAAGGTCTCCTTTCTTTATGATGGACACCTCTTGTAAAGACTTGCCTAGGCTTGTGATAGTTCCTTTTACGGTAGGACCTTTAGTCCTTTTTGTTTGTTGGACAGCCACTACTTCTTGAGAAGAAGTGCCATTATATGCTTGTAACCTCGTGAAATCTCCTTGTGTATATAACGCAAGAAGGTTCATATACTCTCCTTTAACCGCTACTGCTTCGCTAGCAATAGCATATACCGGAATATCTTGAGAAACGTCAAATGTTCCGTAATTAGGATTTCCATTAGAACTCAGTATGACAGCATCTGCTCCTGCAATATCCAACACATCATAATTAGAAGGGCCATTGTAAATAAGTCCTTTTACGCTTTCGCGAAAGCGGGTCATATCTCCATCACGTATTTCTATACGCTCTTCACTACGAATCTGATAGTCAAAAATAACAAGACGCAACGTCACGTTTTTAAAAGCCGAGACATACTCTTTTACATACGCAATCTCTGCGTCAACATCTCTGCCTTGCATATCTTCTGAAACATCCCAGAAAACAGTCAGATCTTTAACCCCCTTCTTTTTTTGTTGTTTAGAAGAAGGCTGTAATTCAATTTTACTAGATCTATTAAAAAGCGTGCGTACTTTTTCTGCATCTAATCGTATAGATGCATAGCCAGTGGCTCCCACCTGTAGTTCACTTTCTGAGTTTAAAACCTCATGATGTTTTTTGTAATTAAAAAATCCTTTGGCATTTGTAATTTCACCAACCCCTTGGTTATTGATTCCTACTCTTGCATTTACAATAGGTTGCTTGGTCACGGCATCTATAACCGTTCCTCTAAATACTGTTTGCGCTGTAGCCATAGTACCACAGAACAAGAGGAGTATTATAATGGATAATCTGTTGTTTGTTTTCATATAATAATATCTCTTGTTTTGTCTACTTTCTTTATTTCATTATAGAACCACTTTTCCTAAGGTTACTTTGTCAGATTGCTTAAAAAGTTTCACAACTTTAATTTCTTTAGTTTCCTGTGGAGTACCGTAATTTTTATAGACTGTGTACTTTAAGAATGGAGGTAATACATAATCTCCCTCATCTCCTAGGTATTGTATATTAATCAGCCACTCCCCAGGTGGTGCATCATCTATAATAAACTCTTCCGTTTGATATCCCTGAGCCTGTTCTTCTTCCAGTCGACCTCTGCTCTCTTCTAAGGTATGTGTCCATTTAAAAACCTTCTTCTCAGGCTTCACAAAT
>CAKZKZ010000456.1 GCA_937124495.1 uncultured Dokdonia sp.
CTTTTTTGGTTTAGACTATTTATTCCCAAAAAAGCAAGACAGTACAACACCTTCACCCAACATTCAGAATGATGCTATTTCTATGATGTCGGCAGGGGTATTGTATTCGACCTTGTATACTCATATTTTAACGACTTATTTTGGTGTACAACCAAAAGCAGCTATGGGCTATTCTATGGGAGAATGTAGTTCTATGTGGTACTCCTTTGGTATTTGGAACCCTGGAGAAGGAACAAAAGTATTCCGCAATTCTCCAATTTTTAAAAATAAGTTTTCTGGTAATCTAGAACTCCTAGCTTCAGCATGGAATATTAGTACAGAAGAAGCAAAAGCCAGATGGCAAAGCTGGATTCTATTAGAAACTAAAGAAAAAGTAGCAACCCAAATCTCAGCTTTTGATAAAGTATCCATCACTTTTGTAAACTCTGAAAAGGAATTGATTATCTCTGGTGATAAAAGCCAATGTGAAGCATTAATTACCGCACTTAATTGCCCTTCGGTATTAGTGCCTTTTCAAAACATTATCCATAATGATTTCTGTAAAGAAGAATACGATGGATTGATTGAAATGCATAATTTTCCATTAGAAAATCAACCAGAAGTTGATTTCTATTCTAGCTTAACGGGAGAGAAGATTCCAATGGATTCTCTTACAATTGCAGAGAACTCGACCAAAGTCTGCTATAAAACAGTTGATTTTCCTGCTTTCGCGAAAAAAATGTCTGCAAATGGATTTAGCACTTTTGTAGAGCTCGGTCCCAATAGTACCTGTACCAACTGGA
The DNA here is from genome assembly GCA_937124495.1 of uncultured Dokdonia sp. Lineage (GTDB taxonomy): Bacteria > Bacteroidota > Bacteroidia > Flavobacteriales > Flavobacteriaceae > Dokdonia. Next base: position 783 of record CAKZKZ010000456.1, read on the forward strand.
TAAAAGATACGCTCGATCAAGACAAACACGCATCTTGTGCTATTGATAAGAAAGGCACAAGCTCTATACAATCCTTATATGAATGTCTAGCACAATTAATTTCAAATGGGATTGATATTGATTTGAGTTTATTATACCCTAATAGAAATCAAGAACCCATCAAAAAACGCTTTACTAAAAAAGTAAAAACAGGAGGTAGGCCTGTATATGATGTATTATTATCTGAGGATATGCAACAACAGTTTGCTACGATCAAACGAAAAGAAAAAATAGATTCTGGTATTCGCTTTCGCGAAAGCGAACAACCAATCACAACAACACATACATTAGAAAAAACGTCTAATATGATAGATACCGCACAACCCAAAACGGCTACTAAAACGGCAGAAAATGGATTGAAATTACAAGATTTTAATGATCCGAATCATTTAAAAGATAAAAACATCATCTTCACTAAGGAGGATTTAATTGAATTTTCAGAAGGGAAGATTGGTAATGTATTTGGTGCAGAATACAACGTTATTGACCAATATAAACGTAGAGTAATGTTACCTATGGATCCCTATTTATTGGTGAGTAGAGTCACTGGTCTAGATGCAAAATTAGGAGAATTCAAACCTTCTACGATGCAAACCGAGTATGATATTCCATACAATTCTGGATATGCAACCGATACACAAATTCCTTGGGCAGTATCTGTAGAGTCTGGACAATGTGATTTAATGCTCATCTCTTATTTAGGAATCGATTTAGAGAACAAAGGAGAATATGTATATCGCCTACTGGATTGCACCTTAACTTTTGTAGATGATTTACCTTTTGAAGGGCAAACATTACGTTATGATATTTCCATCAATTCATTTGTTAGAAATGGACGTAACTTATTGTTTTTCTTTAGTTATGAGTGTTTTGTAGAAGATCGTATGGTCTTAAAAATGACCAACGGAGTAGCTGGTTTCTTTACCGATGAAGAATTGAGTAAAGGAAACGGAGTTGTATACACAGACAGTGAAAAGAAAGTACTAGCTGGTGTAGAAAAGAAAAAATTTATTCCTTTTTTAACCACAAAAAAAACAGCCTTTAATATTGAAGATTTAAGACATCTCATCAATGGAGATGCGCATACATGTTTTGATGATATTTCTTATTTTCCTAATGGCAGAAATGAATCCATCCGACTGGCTCCAGAAAAAATGCTGATGCTAGATCGCATTACTAAGGCAGATGTTCATGGAGGTGCTTATGGATTAGGAGAAATTATAGCCGAAAAAGACCTGAGTCCAAATGATTGGTATTTTCCTTGTCACTTTAAAGATGACCAAGTATTAGCAGGTTCTTTGCAGGCCGAAGGAGGCGGGAACTTATTGCGCTTTTTCATGATAATGCTCGGATTACAGCGTCTTAAAAAAGATGCGCGTTTCCAACCCATTTATGATCTTCCACAAAAAGTAAGATGTAGAAAAGAAGTAACACCTAAGGATAAAAAACTAGTCTACCGCTTAGTCATTAAAGATATCGGATTACTACCTGATCCTTATGTGATAGGAGATTTAGAAATTATTGTAGACGGTATCATTACGGTACATTTTGCAAATTTAGGATTGCAATTAAGAGAAAAGGACAATCCAAAATACTTAGAGCAACCTAAGAAAATAACCGAGAATGTATTGCTAAACGAAACTGATATCGAAACATTTGCTTTGGGTAGACTTGCCGATTGTTTTGGTCCAGAATATGCCGTTTATGATAATAGAGCATTGTCGCGCCAACCCAACACCGATTTGCAAGTCGTAAGCCGTGTGATTAAAATAGATGGAGAACGTTTTGACTTCTCAAAACCAACAAATATTTGGACAGAATACGATGTGCCTCAAGATGTTTGGTATTACAAACAAAATGCTTCTATGACGATGCCGTATGCGGTATTGATGGAAATTGCCTTGCAACCTTGTGGATTATTAGGTGCGTATCTAGGAAGTACACTACAGTTTCCAGACAAAGATTTATACTTTAGAAACCTAGATGGTGATGGCGAGATGTTCGACTTACCATCTGGTACCGATTTTAGAGGAAAAGTGATTGCAAACAAATCAACGTTAACGTCTTCTACGTCATTAGGAGGTTTTGTGATTCAAAAATATTTGTTTGAAGTATCTATAGATGGATACGTATTCTATAAAGGATTTTCTTCTTTTGGATTCTTTCCTAAGGAAGCTTTAGCGCAACAAGTAGGTCTGGACAGTGGTAAGGATGTTGCACCTTGGTATGTACAAAACAACTTAACAACCAAAGATTATTTCCAAATAAAGTTAGATTCTTTATATGCAAAAATGAAGCTGTATAAAGAAAATGATACATCAAATACGTTCCGCTTATCAGAAGATCAACTGAATTTATTAGACAGTGGTTTAGTAGTGAAAAATGGAGGTGAATTTGGCAAAGGATATATACACTGCTCCAAAGCAATTCATACCTATGACTGGTTTTTTACCTGTCATTTTTACTCTGATCCTGTAATGCCAGGATCTTTAGGTGTAGAAGCGATCTCACAAGCAATGCAGTTATTTGCTTTACAACAAGATTTAGGAAAGGGTTTTAAAAACCCTCGTTTTGTACAAGTAGAGAATAATAAAACCGAATGGAAATATCGTGGACAGATTAAGGTTAACGTAGAGAATATGCATCTAGAAGTGCATTTTAAAACCATAGAAAAACGAGGAGATACCCTAGTTATTACTGCTAATGCATATCTCTGGAATGAAGGTACACGGATTTACCAATTGACTGATTTAGCACTGGGGATTCAAGAAGCGTTATAAGAGATAGGTAACGAGATATTTTAAGAGTACGCTTTCGCGAAAGCGTGAAAAACTAAGAATATAAAGCCAGTTTTTTGTTTACCCCTCCCTAAAGGGAGCAAAAAACATCAAATTATTAAAGCATTTAGAATAAGTCACTCTTTAGAGTTGGGGTAAGCTTATTCGGTATTAAGTAGAGTGGTTACGCTTTCGCGAAAGCTGTACTAACTAATAAAACAATTATACTGTGCTTCAAAAAATGAAGTACCGCAATCAAAATATAAGATAATGATCAATTTAAAATGGATAGGTTCGCCTAGAGAGATTTCATTTGATATACAAGGAATGGCTGATAAATTAAAAAACACTGCCGAACCTTGCTATATAGTAAAGGATTTATCAGGTCGTATTGGGGTTACCAATACAGGCATTATTCAATCAGAAGGGAAGGGTTTATTTTTAAA
>CAKZKZ010000457.1 GCA_937124495.1 uncultured Dokdonia sp.
CCTTTGTTTGTTGCATTTGTGAAAGCTGCATTTGCACATTCAGAAAAAAAATAGTGCCACTATGGCATACAATAAACCTTTGGAGATAGAATTGCTATCTCTAAAATAGAAATACTATTTTCGCGACAGCGATCTATACAATACCAATTAATGAAAAAATTTGATAGCACCTCAGTGATAGGAATGCTCTTAATGGGAGCCATAATTTTATACATTATGTATACGAGGCCTACACCAGAAGAGATTCAAGCCCAAGAAGAAGCAAAACAGGAGCAACTACAAGAAGCGCAAACTCCAGATGTTTCAACCACAGCAACTCCAACATTTACCAATACAGTATCACCTACAGATTCTATAGGACGTTCTCAATTGCAAAATAGATTAGGCGCTTTTGCATATTCAGGAACCTTACCTTCTGCAAAGGAAGGTGTAACTGTAGTTAAAAATGATGTATTAGAACTAGAAGTAAGTAATAAAGGAGGACATATTGTAAAAGCGACTTTGTTACAACATAAGACATTTGACTCTATTCCTGTATATCTTATTAAAGATGGGAATAGTCAGTTTAATATCTCTTTTAACACGACTGATAATCGTAACCTGAATACGAAAGATTTGTTTTTTGAGCCTACGCTTTCAAGAAATGAAGGGAATGAAGTATTAACGATGCGTTTAAAAGTATCGCCTACAGAATATTTAGAATACCGTTATGAGCTAAAGCAAGGGGATTACATGCTTGACTTTGGCTTAACATCACAGGGTCTTGCTCGTGTATTTAACACAGGACAACCTATGCGTTTGCAATGGGATTTTAAAGGGATGCGTCATGCGAAGAGTATAGAGTATGAAAATAGATATACACGTCTTACGTATGAGTATGATGAGGGTAAAACAGATAAACTAGGTCAGGCTGGTAATGATGATGAAATCAGAGAAGGTCTTACTTGGATGAACTACCGTCAGCATTTCTTTAGCTCTATGCTATTAACAGATACTCCTTTTGAGGAAGCAAAATTATATTCTAATGACCTCTTGAAAGATGCTATGGACGCTGATAAAGAGACGTCGTTTACAAAAGAGTATAAAGCAGATCTTTTATTAAAACCAAGAAATGGGGAATTAGATTATGCTATGAATATGTATTATGGTCCTACAGATTATAAAATATTGAAAGAATATGACCGTAATTTAGATGAAGCGATGCCGCTAGGTTGGGGGATCTTTGGTTTCTTAAACAAGTATTTAGTGATTCCATTTTTTGGATTTCTGACAGGGTTTTTACCTGCTGGTATTGCTATTGTTTTAATGACGGTTTGTATTAAGTTGTTATTATCTCCTGTACAATACAAGCAATATTTATCTCAAGCAAAGATGAAGGTACTTAAACCTGAAATTGCAGCTATTTCAGAAAAGTATAAGAATGATAAAATGAAAAAGCAGAAGGAGACAATGGCTTTGCAAAGTAGAGCAGGCGCCAGTCCCGCCGCAGGTTGTTTACCTGCATTATTGCAAATACCTGTTTTCTATGCCTTATTTACATTCTTCCCATCTGCTTTTGATTTGAGAGGAAAAAGTTTCTTATGGGCAAATGATTTATCTAGTTATGATGAGATTGCAAAACTTCCATTCAAATTACCTTTTTATGGAGATCATATTAGTTTATTCCCGATACTGGCAGCAGTAACGATCTTTTTCTCTATGCGATTAACAACGGGAAGTCAAGCGATGCAACAACCTGCTCAAGAAGGAATGCCAGATATGGGGAAAATGATGAAATATATGATGTATTTCTCTCCGTTATTGATGTTATTCTTCTTTAATAATTATGCTAGTGGATTGAGTTTGTATTACTTTATTTCTAACCTTATTACCATAGGTATTATTCTTGTTATCAAGAAGTACATCATCGATGAAGATAAGATAAAGGCAAAAATAGAAGTGAAAAAAGCAACGCCAAAAAAACAAGGACGTTTCCAAAAGAAAATGTCTGAGATTATGGAGCAGGCTGAAAAGCAACAAAAAGCAAAAGGAAAATAAAATTCTTCTATAGTTTTAAAAAAGGTGATCACTTAGTGATCACCTTTTTTTGTTTTTATATAGCACCATCAAGTTATAATCGATTTTCTATGGCATAATGCAGGTTTAAAGAAGAATGTTATTAGGTCAGTATCTTAGTAAGCTTTAGTTTTGAGACAAAGATTTTTGTTTTATAGATCATAAATTAGCAAGATACTATGGATGTACCCGTTCTTCTCACGTATGGTTCTTTATTAATAGCCGTTATTTCTATATGGTTTCCATACAAGCTATTGAAGAAGATACCTTTGCCATTATTTTTTCTAGCACTCTCATTTCTATTTGCACTTTTATTTGATAGAGCATCTATGCTCTCTTTTATGTATACTGGAGGTTTAGGCTTTATCGTGTATCGCTACTATAAAAAAAAGCATATAGTCTTATTATTCTTACTATTGATTGTATCAATTCCTTTACTATTCCATTTTTCAATACTAGGATTTGATAATTATAAATATCTAGATGCAATAAGGGTAAGTGAAAATTCGACTCCGTATAGCCTTTATTTCAATTTAGATAAAACAGCCGTTGGAATTTTCATTATAGGGTTTAGTTTTCAATATGTAACCGTAGATTTCTTGGCTATTCTAAAGCGAATACTGATATGTTTTATCATTATGGCACTCCTTTTCTTTGTTTTAGCTACGTTATTAGGATATTCTAAATTTGAACCAAAACTACCACACTTTACACCGATATGGATTCTTGTGAATTTGTTTTTTACGTGTCTAGCAGAAGAGGCGATATTTAGGAGACTTATTCAACAAAGCATATATGACTCTTTATCAAAAAGGCATGCGAAGTATGCTTTCATCATTAGCTTGTCAGTAGCCTCATTAGCCTTTGGGTTAGCGCATTTTAATGGAGGAATCATGTATATACTATTAGCCTCTATTGCAGGATTATTTTATGGGTACGTATATCATACTACCAAAAGAATCGAAAGCGCTATGCTTTTACACGTACTGTTTAACCTAACACATCTCTTACTTTTTACATACCCTTCACTGGCTTAATTTAAAATAGGTTACAGAATACCTTAGATAAAATCATAAAAAAATCGGTATCTATTAGATACCGATCTCTTACCATACTGACGTATGCGTGTCATTAATCGTAAAGATTGTGTGTCAGTAGGGGGACTAATTATGGATTATAAATCTCTTATCACACGACTGACTGCGTGAATTACGCCATTGGCAGCTTGTACATTGGTAATAATAATCTCATTAGAATCTCCGTCAGGATCTATAATAGCAGGTGTTGTAGCATCTATAGTGATGTTTTCACCACCTAATGTTGGTACAGCAGCGCCATCTATTCCAGGAAGATCTTCAGCTCTCACATTTGTTTCAGTAACTACATGTAATTCTAAAGTTGCAGCAAGAGTAGCTGTGGGTACTTCACTTAATTCAGTAAGTCCTAAATCTGTAAGTAATGCTGTAAAAGCATCATTTGTAGGAGCAAATACAGTGAAAGGAGCTGGGGCTGTTCCATTAGGTGTTTGTAATGCAGTTACATATCCAAAAGAAGCATCTGCAGTTAGTGCGGCAACTAATGAAGCAAACGTTGGATCTGCTATAGCAAATGTAGTTACATCTGGTAATCCAATTACAGTGTCTACTACATGTACAACGCCATTTACAGCTACAATATCGGCTTGAGCTACATTGGATATTCCATTTAATGTTACTCCATTATCAGTATTAATATACATACTTATAGGCGCATCTGCTTCTCCATTAAATACAGCAGCAGTGCTTACATATGAATTACTTAAAGCAGTAGATATAGCAACCGTTCCAGGAATTACATGATTAGATAATACTTGAGCAAGTACATCATTATCAACATCACTTAGCATGGCTCCATCTAAAAATGTTGTGAAAGCATCATTTGTAGGAGCAAATACAGTATAATCACCATCAACATCAGAAAGTAAGTCTACAAAAGTAGTATTCCCTTC